>JBILPO010000398.1:0-2794 GCA_044373805.1 Pelobium sp. | reverse complement strand
AGGTAATACCACGGCCGCAACCGGAAAAGGTTTTGCAATAGCATCTGCCGCATTAACTTCCTTAGCTTTATTTGCAGCTTTTGTGGGTATTGCAGGTATTGATGCCATTGATATTTACAAAGCTCCAGTTTTAGCAGGTTTATTTGTAGGCGGGATGATTCCATTCATTTTCTCTGCATTGTGTATTCAAGCCGTTGGAAAAGCTGCTATGGACATGGTAAACGAAGTTCGACGTCAGTTTAGAGAAATTCCCGGAATTATGGATTATACCGCTAAACCCGAGTATGAAAAATGCGTAGCCATATCTACCGAAGCTTCTATCAGAGAAATGATGTTACCTGGTGCAATTGCTTTAATTACCCCTTTAATTGTTGGTTTCGTTTTCGGACCTGAAGTATTAGGAGGTTTATTAGCCGGCGTTACTGTTTCTGGTGTGTTAATGGGAATTTTCCAATCTAACGCAGGTGGAGCTTGGGATAACGCTAAAAAATCATTCGAAAAAGGCGTGTTAATCAACGGTGAAATGTATTACAAAAAATCTGAACCACACAAAGCTTCTGTAACTGGTGATACCGTTGGCGATCCATTTAAAGATACTTCAGGTCCTTCTATGAATATCCTCATTAAATTAATGTCTATTGTTTCTTTAGTGATTGCCCCATACATAGCCGTTTCTGATTCATCAGATATGGCTGCCATGCACAAAAAACACCATGGTATAGAAATGGTTCAAGGGATGGAATGCTCTCCAGAAAAAATGGCCGCAATGCATAAAGATGGAAAAGAATGTACGCCAGAAATGATGGCCGCAATGCACAAAAACGGAGAAGAATGTACGCCTGAGAAAATGGCTGTTGCTAAAAAAACCGGCATGAGCTGCTGCCAAAAACCAGGAATGGCGGCTCGTTTTAAGTAATCATTCAGTTGGCAGTTGCGAGTTGCCGATTTACAGTTAAATAATAATTGGAATAACTGACAACTTATAACCCAAAACTCAAAACCGAGTACCAATAAAAAATCCTGTTTCTTAACTGAGGCAGGATTTTTTTTTATAAAAAAAGTCCCTGCCCAACTTATTATTTCCGCTATTCTGCTGCTCTGCTAATTTCTGGAGTATGCGCATCCTCAGCATTTATAAGTTAGGTTGTATCTGATCATTAAGCCTCTGCGTTCTGTCAGGTTGGGCGGAATGTTTTTGTCAGGCTGAACGTAATCGAAGCCTCCCTCATTAAAAAAATAAATCCTAATTTAATAGCTAAAATTGGTTCAACTTTACAAAAAGCAAGGGATAGCAAATTTAAAGCGATTAATACCGAAATAGTTTAAGGCACAATCTCGTGTCTTGTCCCTTTTTCAAAATCAATAGATACTTAAGAAAACAGATTTGTGTGATGCAAATTGACAAAAACAATGTTAGTGAGCTCATAACATACAGAACCCTCAGTTTTCTAAATACATTTATTGATCCTCTAGAACACTAAAATGAGTTTGGAGGTCCAAAGTATAGATTATTAGAATTCTACCTTAAAGAATAGATTTGAAAATTGAATTTAATGATAAAAACTACTGGCAACAGTAGTTTCACGCAATGGCTGGTTTAATTTCTTATGCGGAAATTATTGATACATAGAATTCAACTAACTATAAAGTTGCCGATACTACGTAAATTTGTAAATCGTTTTAAACGATATGCTAAATAAATCATTTCATAATTATCCATTTTATTCATTATGGAAAATATCATTGCCAAAATTAGAACAGCGCTAAGAAAAAATATTGATGAAAAAACTCAGATAACCACTCAGAATTTTTTCAAAGAAAAGATTAAGGCTTATGGTATTAAGGTGCCAACTGTAAATAAGATAAGTAAGGAATACTTTAAACTTATAGAGGATAAGCCTAAATTTGAAATATTTGACCTTTGCGAGATTTTATGGCAATCAGGCTATATGGAAGAATCGCTTATTGCTTGCCATTGGTCTTATTTTATGCATAAAAATTACGAAGCCAAAGACTTTCAAATATTTGAGAAATGGGTTGATCATTATATAAATAATTGGGCTTCTTGTGATACTTTTTGTAATCATACCATTGGAAAATTCATGGAGATGTATCCTGAGTATTTAGTGAGGTTAAAAGATTTTGCCAAATCAGATAATAGATGGATGCGCCGAGCTTCATCGGTATCTTTAATTATACCAGCCAGAAAGGGAAAATTTCTTACAGAGATATTAGAAATTGCAGATATTTTACTTTTGGATAAAGATGATTTAGTGCAAAAAGGCTATGGATGGATGTTAAAAGCGGCTAGTAAAGCTCACCAACAAGAGGTATTTGAATATGTGATGAAAAACAAAACTATAATGCCTCGTACTGCATTAAGATACGCTATAGAAAAAATGCCCAAAGATTTAAAAAGCAAGGCAATGGAGAGGTAAATATGCCGCTATTCTTAAAAAACATCTATTTAAAATTACCAAATGATAAATAGATATTTATTGATAAAACATTAAAGGATTCTCATCCTAAAATCTCAACTTAATTTCCCAAATTAATCTCTGGCACAATACGTGGTTAAGTTTACTTAATAATGAAATTCTGTTTGGTAGTTAAACAATTTGATAGGTTGGCAAAATGGCATCAAGGACATAGGAGTTTCCCAACCTTCCGCCTATGACCAACGAAATGGTAAGCGAACTTGATACCCATTAATATTCTAAAAAACTATCAACAGAATTTTTTTACTTTCCAAAATAAAAATAAATTATACAATAATTATAGAAATCAAAAAGCG
>JBILPO010000399.1:0-2794 GCA_044373805.1 Pelobium sp. | reverse complement strand
CCGCCGGTAACAATAATTACTTTGTCTTTTAAATTTAAATTCATTTTATTTTATAGTAGTTGATAGAATTTTATTGTGTTTTCTCCCCAAAAAC
This sequence comes from Pelobium sp., assembly GCA_044373805.1. Lineage (GTDB taxonomy): Bacteria > Bacteroidota > Bacteroidia > Sphingobacteriales > Sphingobacteriaceae > Pseudopedobacter. The sequence goes on along the minus strand of JBILPO010000399.1, from coordinate 2,700 downwards.
AGGCTTGTTCTTCTTTTGTTAAAGAAGAGGTGTATTCCTGTACAATACTGATCACTTTTTGGTATGCACCTGCTACATTGCAAACCGGCCAATCTGACCCAAACATTAATCTATTTGCTCCAAATGAGTTAAATACAACATCTAGGTAAGGTAAAAAATCTTCGTATTTCCAATTTTGCCAATCGGCCTCTGTTACCATTCCTGATACTTTGCAGTATACATTTTCATGTTTAGCTAATTCAGAAATATCATTTTTCCATTGGTTTATCTCTCCAGATTTAATTAAAGGCTTTGCCATATGATCTAATACAAAAGGCTGGTTTGGAAATGCTTCGACCAATTTTGTAGCATAGCTTAGCTGATCGGGAAAAATTAAAATATCATAAGTGAATTGATGCTTACTCAACAATTGAATGTTATTTTTGAAAACATTACTCAGCATTATATCTCTTTGCGGTAGCCCTTGAAGAATGTATCTAAAACCTTTCATCAATTTAAATTGGCTATAATAATCCAATCTATTGCTCATATCTACACTCAAAAAATCAAGCCAACCCACCACCCCTTTTATAAAAGAATTTTCTTGTGCTAAGTTTAATAAAAACTCATTTTCTTCTTCACTTTCATCCGCTTGTACGGCTATACAACCTTTGAAGCCTTGCTCTTTTAATAAAGGCTCTAAATGATGAGGTAGAAAATCGGTTTTTATAGCCGCCATCTCCTCATTAATCCAAGCTTGTTTTACGGCATTAAACTTCCAAAAATGCTGGTGTGCATCAATTTTTAGCATAAGCGATAACCGTTTGTTTAGAGGTTCCTAATCCATCAATACCTAGCTCCATTACATCTCCTTCTTTTAAATATATAGGTGGCTTAAAACCCAAACCTACACCATGCGGTGTTCCGGTAGATATCACATCGCCAGGCAGAAGTGTCATAAACTCACTTAGGTAAGATACTACATAGGCAACATCAAAAATAAAGTCATCGGTATTGCCATCTTGCATCATTTTACCGTTTACTTTTAGCCACAAACGTAAATTATTTGGATTTTCGATCTCCTCTTTAGTCACCAACCAAGGCCCAAGCGGCGCAAAAGTATCGCAACCTTTACCTTTAGCCCATTGTCCGCCACGTTCTAACTGAAAAGCTCTTTCGCTGATATCATTATGTAAAACATAACCTGCAACGTAGTCCATAGCTTCTTCTTTTGAAACATAGCTTGCTTTTTTTCCAATTACAAAAGCTAATTCTACCTCCCAATCGGTTTTTAAAGATCCTTTTGGCAACATCACTGTATCATTAGGACCAACCAATGAAGTTGTAGATTTAAAGAATAGAATAGGTTCTGAAGGAATAGGCGCATTGGTTTCTTTGGCATGTTTTGCGTAGTTTAATCCAATACAAACTATTTTAGATGGGCGACCAATTGGAGTTCCAAACCTAATATCATCGCCCAATAATGGCAAGTTTGCTTTATTATTAGCTACAAAAGTGCTCAACCTGTTTATGCCATCATTTTGAAAAAATTGCTCATCATAGTCTTCACCAAAAGCAGAGGTATCATAGTTTTTCCCCTCAATTACCACTCCGGTTTTCTCTTTTCCAAATTGTCCGTATCTTATTAGTTTCATGCTTTTTTTTATGATTTTTACTTCAATATAATTTGAATAATTGTGTCTATATCGCTTTTTTCAATTCCGTCTAAATTAAGCGTTAACTGTTCGTTATCTTTCTTAAAAGCTACCTTTTGGTCTGTACCCATTAAAACGCAACTTTTAATTTTACCTTTAAAATCTGCAATAACTAAAGTCGACTTTGAAGCATCTAAAAGATGTACATAAACTGTTTTGTCTTTTACCGTAACAACGCCCCAATCTTGAGCCGGAATTACATTTCCACGAGTTCCGTAAATGCTGGTTCCATATTTAGCCATCCAATTTCCAACTTCCTTCAAACTATCTACAAATTCTTGCTGAATAATTCCATTAGGTTGTGGACCTACGTTTAATAAAAAATTGGCATTACGCCCAGCAGCGTTCACCATATAATGAATAAGTTTAGGGACTGATTTATATTTGCTATCCTTGATGTTAAATCCCCACGAACCATTCATCGTTTCACAAGTTTCTATCGGTAGTTCAACTGATGGTTTTGCCTCACTAAATCCTGATTTATTTTGACCCGGAAGGTCTTTTTCGAACATCTGGAAATCTTCACCGGCAATTGTCGCAATATGGTGGTTATTGCCTACCAAACATTGAGGCTGTATTTTATGAATCAGCTCATAAATTTCGGGCAAATGCCAATCAACCCTTGGAGATTTGTCTTTTCCTTCTTTCGGACCAGTTTGATCCCAATAACCATCAAACCAAATACCATCAATTTTACCATAATTGGTGAGTAATTCTGTTAGCTGGTTTTTCATAAAACCGATATAATTATTCCAATTCCCCATAACCGTTCGCCCTGTTCCCTGCCCTGTTCTTCCTGTCCACCACGAATAATCCTCTCGCCCCCAATCTAATAAAGAATAATAAAGAAATATTTTCATGTCTTGCTTATGGCATTCATCCACAATCATTTTCACAATATCTTTTTGGTAAGGCGTATTCATGATATTGAAATCAGAATATTTAGTATCCCACAGGCTAAAACCATCATGGTGGCGGGTAGTGATGGTGACGTATTTCATTCCAG
>JBILPO010000040.1:0-9829 GCA_044373805.1 Pelobium sp. | reverse complement strand
TTCCAGCAAATGGATTAGGATAAACAGTAGTCACTATTGTATTGACACTGTATATCGGAAAGAACTTTGCCACTAAACTTTGCTGAAAGCCTTGCTGTAAAGTTAATTTAGAGGCTGTAGCCGTTCCTGTTACACTTTGCTGCCCCACAGTTTGTAAAACAATCATCCCGCTTTTTAAAGTGGAAGAACTGCCCATGGAGGAGAGCATTTGGTGATGCAATTGCTGCCCGCTAGCGCTTTTCACCAGCAACAAAAACAAGAGAAAGATTGGGATTTTTAGTAAGTTTTTTTGAACCATAAATAGTCTGTTATTACAGCTCCAAATCGTGATTTTGGAACACCATTATTTGTTAAAAAAAGCATTTCAACTTGAAATAATTTAATGCCGTATTAGATCAAAGCTAAGCATCTAAGAAGAGAGCGGAAAAGATTAGGGGTAACTACAGGGTTAACATAGTTAACTTTTATAACGCATTGTTATTGAGACATTTATAAAAAAAATAATTCTATTATTTTTTCAAAAAAAACCTGTTTTTTTTTAATATACCCTGAATATTTTTTTAAATAATTTTGAAAATAGATTGGTTTGAGTTTGCTTGTTTTGTCTTCATCTGTTAAAAATTCAACAGTTCTTTAACAAAAAAGATAAACTTAATAATTAATATTTATGCGCATGTATTTGTAATTTAAAGGAGATTTTGCGTTGAATTAAAGTTGTTTATACATACTCTAAAGACTTCATAAAATCTGAAGGAATACCACCATGAAATTTCTTAAAGGGCTTATATAAATGATGCCTAGAGCTAAAGCCTGCCATTTGTGATAAAGCATCAATGGTATAGTTATTATGTTTTTTGCTTTTAACTACATCTAAAAAGTAATTAACTCTATTTTCATTTACCAAATCATGAAAGCCCGAACCATAATTGTTGTAAATGAAGCGGTATAAAGTTTCTGATGAAACACCAATTTTTTTACTAAAGTCATCTAGAGATGCTTTTTGATTAAGAAAATATAACTGATCGTAAAAAGCCTCATTAAAAACTACAACGTTTAATTGTTCTATTTTTTTATTAAAAGAATTACTGAGTGAAATACTGAGTACAGATTTATTTAAAAATTTAGGCCTAAATAAGAGTGCAATGACGGTAAAAAACAAGGTTATAGTCAATATATATTTACTTACCAAGTTTTCATGGCCTAGTACAATGTTTAAAATACCCGAAACAAAAATGAGGAATATAGAAAACAAAAAAATTAATGCCCAGTTTTTAACGGCTTTAAAATAGATATTATCTGCCTTGTATTTCTTTTTCATGTGCAGGTAAAGGTTGAGGGTAATGAATAATAAGCCTAGTAAAAATGGAAGCTTCATATAGGATAAATTATTGCCCAAAATATTTTTATTGCTTAGTGATATACTTAAATCTATAGGATTAATAAATAGAAAATAAATCATAATAGAGGAGTACGATATAATAATTATGGAGGAAAATATAATGATATAGTTCTTCACCTTATTATGACAAAGGGTAGAGAACAATGTCATGAAACAAATGGACATTAAAGGAATTGGAATTCCCAACAATAATCTATTGTAAGTATTATAAATACAGTAAATATTTACAGCACTATAAAGCAAGATAGTAGAAATATATACTAACAAAATTATTTTAAGAGACCTGTTTTTTTTAAGAAAAAAAATTACCTCAAAAAAAACAATGATAGAGAATACAAAAAGTGCAGAATAAATATGGTGTAAAATGTTAAAACTCATTTAATATAAAATTTGTCTATTCTTAGCTATAACTACTAGATTGTAAATTATACAATTAACCTAATCTATAAAAGCAATGATAAGAATCAATAACGTTGATTTTATTCCTTAAACTAGTAAGATAATTTATTTGTAAAAAGACAAATCACCGTGTATTATTTTTTTGTAATCTGTTTACTTCAAAATAATAATATAAAAATCTTTATAAGGTTTATTACGCTCAATTAAATAAAAAAGTTACTATTTATTAAAATAAATCTCTTTCTTTAAATGTTTCGTTTTTGGTTGCGTTTTTAAAATTAAGGGCTACAAAAATCTATTTGCGAAAGGAATTGTAATGTCTTTCTGTGGGAAAAGGAATAACTGCCTCTGCTTAAGGTCTTGAAGTATGAATAATACGCCCGATTTGCTAAGACGTTCCAAAAATATTTTTGATCTTTATATAAACACTGATAATGCTCATCTTTACCAAAAAGAGTAGTAAAAAATGAAAATCACCTATAAAGCTTTTGAATTAAAACTAAAATATCCTTTCACTATTGCAAAATTTTCTCGCACATCTACCCCTTTAATGCTTATTGAGATTAGTAACAATGGTTTTGTTGGTTTGGGTGAGGCCTCTATGGTGCCTTACATGGGCGAAAGCTTGGTAACCGCAACGGCGTTTCTTAAAAAAGTGAATTTAGCTCCATTTTCTTATCCCTTTAATATGGATGAAATTATGGCCTATTTAGATAGTTTAGCCCCCGGACAACCCGCTATTAAAGCTGCAATTGATATCGCATTACATGATCTGTCGGGAAAAATAGCTCAGCAATCTTGTTATGAGTTTTTTGGGTCTTCGCCCGATAAAATGCCTTTCACCACTTTTACTATTGGTATTGATAAGCCTGAAATCATTATTAAAAAAGTAAATGATGCTTTAGCTGATGATTTTAAATTATTGAAAATTAAATTAGGTAGAGACACTGATAAGGTATTGATAAAAACCATAAGATCGGTCACTAATTTACCCTTGTATGTAGATGCTAACCAAGGTTGGACAGATAAACATAAAGGTTTAGAAATGGCTTTTTGGCTTAAAGAACAAGGCGTTTTATTGATTGAGCAACCTATGCCTAAAGAAGATATAGAAGGTAATGCCTGGTTAACAGCGCATAGTCCAATTCCAACCGTTGGAGACGAAGCTGTGCAACGATTAGCAGATGTAGAAAAAGCCGAAGGTATTTATCATGGGATTAATATTAAATTGATGAAATCTGCAGGCATGCATGAAGCTTTTAAAATGATAACAGCGGCTAGGAAACATCATTTAAAAGTTTTAATTGGATGTATGAGTGAAACCAGTATCGCTACTTTAGCCGGCGCTGCATTAGCGCCATTATGCGATTGGGCCGATTTAGACGGACCATTTTTAACCAGTAACAATCCCTATCTAACACCTAAATTTATAAAAGGTAAATATGTTTTAGAAGCCAAAGCTGGTTTGGGAATCACTTAATTTTTATTTCAGAAAACACAATCCGGTGTTTCAGCTTTAATCTTAACTTTGTGTAAATTAAAATTTCGCATTGTTTTATGTTTGCGACAAGTTTATTTAGCGTGATATGGAAAATAAAATAAGAGTAAGATTTGCCCCTAGTCCAACTGGTGGGTTACATATTGGTGGTATGAGAACCATATTGTTTAACTACCTTTTTGCTAAACAAAATAAAGGACAGTTTATATTAAGGATAGAAGATACAGACCAGGCTCGTTTTGTAAAAGGAGCGGAAGAATATATTGTTAATTGCTTAAAATGGTGCGGAATTACACCTGATGAAAGTCCACAAGTTGGAGGTGATTATGCGCCCTACCGCCAAAGCGAAAGAAAAGATGATTATAGAAAATATGCCGAAGAATTGGTTGAAGCTGGTCATGCGTACTACGCCTTTGATACTACCGAAGAATTAGAAAGCAAAAGGCAGGTGATAGAAAACTTCAGGTATGATCATCAAACCAGAAAGCTACTTAGAAATTCTTTAACCATTCCGCATCAAGCGGTAGAAAACTTGATTAAAGATGGCGCTCCCCATGTCATTAGAATAAAAATGCCTGCTGATGAAAACATCTTCTTTACAGATTTAATTCGTGGACAGGTAAGTTTCAATAGTAATGAAGTGGATGATAAAGTGCTTTTAAAAGCCGATGGAATGCCCACATATCATTTAGCCGTAGTCGTAGATGATTATTTAATGAAAATTTCTCATGCTTTTAGAGGCGAGGAATGGTTGCCGTCTTCTCCCGTTCATATTTTACTATGGAAATATTTAGGATGGGAAGCCGAAATGCCCAAATGGGCACATCTACCGTTAATTTTGAAGCCTGATGGGCATGGTAAATTAAGTAAACGTGATGGCCAACGTTTGGGCTTTCCTGTTTATGCCATTAACTGGATTGATCCTATTACTAAAGAAAAAGCCGATGGCTTTAAAGATGTAGGGTTTTTACCCGAAGCGTTTTTAAATATGCTAGCCATGCTAGGTTGGAATGACGGAACCGACCAAGAAATTTTTAGTTTAGAAGAATTAATCTCTAAGTTTTCTTTAGATAGGATACATAAAGGCGGAGCAAAATTTGACTATGAAAAAGCCAAATGGTACAATGCCGAATGGATAAAAAGAAGTGAAGCTTCTTATCTTTTGCCTTACGTAAAAGAAGTGTTTGAGAAACATGAAATTATTGATATTCCAGAAGATTACCTATTAAGCATTATTGATATGGTAAAAGAAAGATGCATTTTACTGCCCGATTTTTATGAGCAAGCTGCGTTCTTTTTTAAAGCTCCGCAAACTTATGATACCAATGCGGTAAAGCCTAAGTGGAATGCTGAAAAATCAGAATTTTTTGAAGCTTTTATACAAAATTTAAAGGCAGGAAATTTTGAAAACAGCGCAGCGGTAGAAGAAAATTTTAAAGCATTAGCTGCCGATAAAAATATTAAAGTAGGCGAATTGATGTTGCCTTTTAGAATCATGTTAGTAGGCGGTAAATTTGGACCCCAAGTTTTTGATATTGCCACAAAAATTGGCAAAGAAGAAACTATTTTTAGAATAGAAAAAGCAATTCAAGCTTTTAAATAAAACAAGGAGTATTAAAAGGCCTCATAGAAATAATTTCTGTGAGGCTTTTTTGACTAAAATGGATTAATTTTTTTTGGAAAGATAAGTCAGATAGCTTCTTTTGATATAGTTCATATCATCATACATGTTTCTATAAATTACATCTTCTGGCTTAGGCCTATAGAGATACATAAACTCTACCAATTCGGCGTCTTTTATGGTCACACTGGTTTTAATAATTTGGATATTAAAATGCGCATCTACGTTGCTTTCGGCATTTTCTCTTTCTATATAATTCCCAAAACGTTTGGCATTGTTGGCGTCTTTACCCAGCAATTCATTTAATGCCGTTAACGGACTAAAAATATAAACCAATAAAGGAGGGTTTCCATTGTAAAAAACGCCTTTACTTTTAAAGCCGTCTAAAATTTCTTTTTGCTCTAATTTTTTGCTTTTCTCTTTTACCACTACTTCTTCTAATAACAGTGGAGCAGCCATATAAATAATTAAATTTTGTGGTTGATTAATAATCTTTTCAAAATCTTGTAAACCGGCTTTTTGAAAAATCAAAGTATCTCCCAATGTAGCTAGGATAGAGAAATTTCCCCATTCATCACTATAAGTTAAAGCATTTGACGCTTTGCTTTTAATGCTTACCTTGCTTAGCCTTTGGCTGGTTCCACGCTTAAAAATTAAACCTTTTAGGGTAATTTTTTCTTGAGCAAAAGTGAGGGTGCTTAAAAAAAGAAGAAGAATTATTAAAAATAGCTGCTTTAACATTTTGATGCTTTAACAAAGATGCTTAAAATTAGCAGTTGAAATGCTAAACAAACAAAAATGAAATCAATTTTTAGATTATTTAACATGTTGCACCTGTTTTGGGGCTTAATTAGTTTTTTTGTCTTTATGATATTAATGATGCCCTTCATATTGCTCTCGTACGCATTATTGAATGGTAAAAAGGCAACAGATGTTGTTTTTGTATTTCTGAATATTTGGGCTTGTGGCGTAAACCTGTTAATGGGTTATAGGTATCAAGTTTTGGGAAAGCACTTGGTTAAAAAAAACCAAGCTTACATTTTTGTAGTCAACCATAGTTCTTATTTAGATTCTTTGGCGGTAGTAAGGGTAATTCCACAATCCTTTAAACCATTAGGAAAAGTAGAGATGGTAAAAATCCCAATTTTTGGAATGATTTATAAAAAATTGGTGGTTTTGATCGATAGAAGTTCTAGAGAAAGCCGAGAAAAGTGCGTGAAAGATTTGAAGGTCGAAATAGCAAGAGGACAATCTATTCTTATTTTTCCGGAAGGAACCATGAATAAAACCGACCAATTATTGGGCGCTTTTTATGATGGTGCTTTTAGAATTGCTATTGAAACACAAACGCCCATTATGCCTCTTACCATTATCAATACCAAAGAATTAATGCCAAGAAACAATCCTAAGGCTATAAAATCAGGACTCGTTCACTGCGTTTTCTCTGAAGCCATTCCGGTACAAGGTTTAAAAACTGAAGATATTAGTAAATTAAAAAACCAGGTTTATTCCCAAATGGAGGCTGAATTACTCAAATACAAAAGCATCAATCAAAGCACTCCTTTAATTGCTTGATAAATTTTATCTTTGCAAATGATTAAATCCATGACGGGATACGGATCCAGTATCAAAGATCTCGATAACGGAAAATACACCGTAGAAATAAAATCGCTAAACAGCAAATTTTTAGAACTCAATATTAAACTGCCCAAAGCGTTTTCAGACAAAGAGTTTTTCTTAAGAACCGAATGTAGCAAACTCATAGAAAGAGGAAAAGTAATGCTTTCTATTACTTCAGAAACTAATGATGCAGGCCTTAAAGCCGCCTCAATTAATAAAGATTTATTAAAGCACTATTTTACCGAATTAAAAACTGCCGCTCAAGAGCTAGGAGAAAACAGTCAGGATTTAATGTCTATAGCGGTAAGCTTACCCGAGGTGGTAAAATATGATGAAAACGCTGTTTCTGAAGACGAATGGAAACAAATGCTAGAAACTTTTTATCAGGCTATTAATAATTTCCAACAATTTAGAGCAGATGAAGGGCGGGTTTTAGAAATTGATCTAATTTCTAGAATAGAGGGTATTTTAAATTTAATGAGCTTAGTAGAAAGAGACGAGCCAAACCGTGTTCCAGCTATTAAAGAAAAATTAAATAATATGCTTGCTACTGCTGTAGGGGCAGAAAATGTTGATCAAAATAGGTTAGAGCAAGAGCTGATTTATTATATTGATAAATTAGATATTACCGAAGAAAAAGTAAGGCTAAAAAGCCACTGCAATTACTTTGTAGAAACCCTAATGGATAAAGATGCCAATGGCAAAAAGTTAGGTTTCATATCCCAAGAAATTGGAAGAGAAATTAACACCATGGGCTCTAAAGCTAATGATGCCAACATTCAGCGTTACGTAGTTGGAATGAAAGAAGAATTAGAAAAAATTAAAGAACAACTGTTAAACGTACTATAAGGCTTAAGGTAAGAATGTTTAAAGCAAAAAGCTTTAAGATTCAGCAATAAAGCATTAGCTTTTAAGAATGAAAAAAGGGAAACTCATTATATTTTCTGCACCATCGGGTGCTGGTAAAACCACTATTGTACAACATCTGTTAAAAACATTTCCTGATAAAATTGCATTTTCTATTTCTGCTACCACTAGGCAAGCTAGGGGTGATGAGCAACATAATGAAGATTATTATTTTATCTCTAAAGACGAGTTTTTGCATAAGGTAGCAAAGCATGAGTTTGTAGAGTTTGAAGAGGTTTATTCGGGTACTTTTTATGGCACATTACACAGTGAAATAGAAAGAATTTGGAACGAAGGAAAATCGGTGATTTTTGATTTAGATGTGGAAGGTGGATTAAGACTTAAGAAAAAATACGAAGAAAATGCTTTGGCCATATTTGTGCAGCCGCCATCTTTAGAGGTTTTGATAGAGAGATTGAAGGGCAGAGGTACAGATTCTGATGAAAAAATTATAGAAAGAATTAACAAGGCAGCCAAAGAATTGGATTACGCCCCAAAATTTGATGTGATTTTGAAAAATGATGATCTTCATACCGCTTGTTCACAAGCAGAAGATTTGATTTTAAACTTCATAAATAAAGAATAAAAATTTCATAAGTCACGCTCTAATAATAGAAGCTGTTGAAGCCTATGGCGCCCAAATAGAAAAGTTTAAAGACATTAAAAAAACTCTTTGTTGGGTTTGCAGGTATTGATGATTGGTTAACGCTTAAATTGTTTTAAGAAGGGGTATTGATGACGAATTTTATAAAAAAGGCTTTAAAATCCCGTTCCTACAAAGAGATGTAAACGTATATTTAAAGGAAAATTTTGCAAATAAAGACAATTCAGAAGAAAGCGAAATACCCGATAATAGAAATTTAAAAGCAAAAAATCTTTGTAACGCTCAAATCTAAAGTATGAAAATTGGTTTATTTTTCGGGTCATTTAATCCCATACATATTGGCCATTTAATTATTGCCAACTACATGGCAAACCACACCAGTTTAGATAAAGTTTGGCTGGTAGTTTCGCCTCATAATCCATTAAAAGAAAAAAAAGATTTAATACAGGTTTATGACAGATTGGAGATGGCAAAACTTGCCATTGAAGAAGCCGAAAACATATCGGTAAGCGATGTAGAGTTAAAACTTCCACAGCCGTCTTATACCATAGATACGCTAACGCATTTAAGAGAACTTTATCCAGAACATGAGTTCATTTTAATTATGGGTGCAGATAATTTAAAATCGTTAAAGAAGTGGAAAAACTACGAATTGATTTTAAGAGATTATCACATTTATATATACCCAAGACCGGGATTTGAAAATGAAGAATTGCAAAATCATCCGGCGGTGACCATCACTAAAACCCCTTTAATGGAGCTCTCCTCTACTTTTATTAGAAAAGCCATTGCCGATGATAAAAATGTACAATTCTTTCTTCCAGATAAAGTGATTGAATTTATTGATAGCAAAAGTTTATATAAGTAGCGTTGGGGGATTCTTCTAAAAAATTATAAATTAATATCTATTCTATTTTTTTGAAAACAAATTTTGTACAAATAAGTTAATTTTGCATAATGAGTGAGAAAACCATGTTTAAACTTCAACTACCAACAGATCCTTTTTGGGTAAAAAACGTAGTAGAAAGCAACATCGAAGAAATATTAACAGATCATGCTTATTGTGAGCAAAAAGCGGCTACTAATGCCATTACGCTAATTATTCAAAATCCTAATATTGCTGAGCTGGTTCAAGAAATGGCCGAATTGGTAAAAGAGGAAATGGATCATTTTAAGCGAGTACATGAAATCATTATTAAACGTGGTTATACTTTAGGTTTAGAACGTAAAGACAATTACGTAAATGAGCTTATTAAATTCTTAAAACGTGGTGGTGGCGAATCTAAAAGAACAGAAAGCATGGTAGACAGGCTTTTATTGGCCGCCATGATTGAAGCCCGCAGTTGCGAAAGATTCAAAGTGCTTTCTGAATATGTAGACGATAAAGAACTATCAGAATTTTATCATGAGCTCATGATTTCTGAAGCCACACATTATACCCTTTTTATTGGTTTGGCCCGCAAATACGGCGAAGGTATTGATGTAGAAAAGCGCTGGCAAGAATGGTTAGATTATGAAGGTAAAGTGATACAAAATTACGGCAAAGCCGAAACCATACATGGCTAAGTAAAAATGAATAACAAACTAGATCAATCTAAATATAAGTGGGGCATATTTTATTTTAATCCTGAAGATGAGAATTTAATAGCTCCAAAAGCTGATTCATTATTAGGTTGGACACTCAACTTTGCTAAGCCTTTAGCTTATATTTTCATGTTAATTTTATTATTAATTACCATGTTAATCAAAAGGCTTTTACACTAATTATTTAGGCCTTTTGCG
>JBILPO010000396.1:0-2816 GCA_044373805.1 Pelobium sp. | reverse complement strand
CAGTTAGAGGCAGAAGCCATAGCTATTTTACGGGAGGTAGCTGGGCAGTTTGAAAAGCCAGCTTTATTATTCTCGGGAGGAAAAGATTCTATCACTTTGGTGCGTTTGGCAGAAAAAGCCTTTCGTCCGGGTAAGTTCCCTTTCCCTTTGGTACATGTAGATACCGGGCATAACTTCCCTGAAGTAATTGAATTTCGTGATAAATTAGTTGCTCAAATTGGGGAAAAACTGATTGTTGGTCATGTACAAGATGCCATAGACAGCGGAAAAGTGATAGAGCAAAAAGGTAAAAATGCCAGTAGAAATGCTTTGCAAACCGTCACCCTTTTAGAAACTATTGAGAAAAACCAATTCGACGCTTGTATTGGTGGCGCCAGAAGAGACGAGGAAAAAGCAAGGGCAAAAGAACGTATTTTCTCTGTTCGTGATGAATTTGGGCAATGGGATCCAAAACGTCAGCGACCAGAACTTTGGAACACCTTTAACGGTAAAATTCACAAAGGAGAAAATGTAAGGGTTTTCCCAATCTCTAACTGGACAGAATTAGACGTTTGGAATTATATCAAAAGAGAAAACATAGAAATACCGTCTATATATTATTCGCATGAGCGTGAAGTGATTGAACGCAATGGCGTTTGGATGGCGGCTCACGAATATTTAAATATGGATGCTGATGATATTGTGTACAAGAAAAGTGTACGTTTTAGAACCGTAGGCGATATGTCTTGTACTGCCGCCGTAGAATCAGTGAAAACAGAAATTGACGATATCATTTTAGAAATTAGTCAGTCAAAAATTAGTGAACGAGGTGCCCGTATGGATGATAAAGTTTCTGAAGCAGCCATGGAAGACCGTAAGAAAGGAGGATATTTTTAGTGGATATATTAAAATTTTTAACAGCCGGAAGTGTTGATGATGGAAAAAGTACCTTAATTGGTCGTTTGTTGTATGATACAGGTTCTGTTTTGGCAGATCAGCTAGAAGCTATTCAAAAATCTAACCGTAAAAATGATGACGGAACAGTAGATTTAGCCATCTTAACGGATGGTTTAAAAGCCGAACGTGAACAAGGAATTACCATTGATGTAGCCTACAAATATTTCCAAACCGAGAAAAGAAAATTCATCATTGCAGATACTCCTGGGCATATTCAATATACCCGTAACATGGTTACCGGAGCTTCTAATGCAGATTTGGCCATTATTTTAATTGATGCCCGTAAAGGCGTAATCGAGCAAACCATCCGTCATTCTTACTTGGTATCGCTATTGTCTTTAGAGCATGTAGTGGTTTGTGTAAATAAAATGGACATGGTAGATTACAGCCAAGAAGTTTTCGATAAAATTCATGCAGATTACCATACTTTAGCCACCAAATTAAATATTAAGGAAGTTACTTTTATTCCCGTAAGTGCTTTAAGAGGCGATAATATTGTTTTTAATTCTGAGGCTATGCCTTGGTATAAAGGCAAAAACTTATTAGAACATTTAGAAACCGTTCCGGTACATGAGATAGACAGCTTATTGCCTGCTCGTATGGCGGTACAATGGGTGGTAAGGCCGCAAACAGATGCTTTACATGATTATCGTGGCTATGCCGGAAGAGTGTTGAGTGGCGCTTTTAAATTAGGCGATGTAGTAAAAGTTTATCCATCAGGTACAAGCTCTAAGATTTCAAAATTAGAAACTTATGATGGCGATTTGCAAATTGCCGAAGAAGGAAAGTCCATTACATTGCACTTAGAAGATGAAATAGACATTAGTCGCGGAGATATTATTGGTGAAATAGAAAGAGCGCCCATAGTTGCCAATCAAATAGAAGCCGACATTTGTTGGATGGATACCCGTGAATTAGATACCTCAGCAACTTATTTTATTCAACACCAAAGTAAAGTAACCCGTTGCAAAATTAAAGAGGTATTATATAAAGTAAACATCAATACTCTAGAAAAAGTAAATGCAGATACTTTTGGTTTAAATGACATTGGCCGCGTAGAAATTAAAACTGCCGATGAGTTAGCTTTTGATCCTTATGAAACCAATAAGCGAAACGGCGGAGCTATTATTATAGATAGCCGAACCAATGTTACCGTTGGCGCTTTAATGTTGAGAGCCGCTTTATAATCAAATAAAAATAATTAACAAAAAAGCCCATGATGTTAATCGTGGGCTTTTTTGTTTTGGAAGCTAAAATATATAAATAAGAAAGTCGGAATAACTCTGGCTTTTTTTATGCTCGCAATTTTTTTAATCGTTGATCCTTAATCTTTATTCTTTGAATTGAAAAAAGCTAATGTACTCTCTTTATCTCTCCCTAACTGCTCTGTCAATTTCTCCAAACCTTCAAATTTCACATCATGACGAATAAAATGAAGGAAATCTAGTCGTATGGTTTGATGATAAATATCTTCATTAAAATCAAAAATATTCACTTCAATATTCTGGCTCATGCCGTTAATAGTAGGCCGATGACCAATGTAAGCCATACCTTTGTATTTACGGTTGACTATTGACGATTTTTGATTCTCTGGTCGGAAGGGGTTATGTAACTCTTGATTTTTATTCTTTTTATTTTCTTCGGGAATATGTACTTCTACAGCATAAATTCCATCAGATGGGATAATTTTATAGCTTTCTTCTATAAATAAATTAGCGGTAGGATAACCTAAAGTACGCCCAATTTGATCGCCTCTAATCACTTTTCCTGATAAAGAAAAAGGATGATTCATTAAGTCATTTGCAGCATCTACATCTCCTACTGAAAGTGCTTTTCTAATACGAGTAGAAGAAATAGCTAAATCTGCTATATCCTGTTCT
>JBILPO010000395.1:0-2817 GCA_044373805.1 Pelobium sp. | reverse complement strand
AAGCCAAACCTGTAATACTAGAAATAAGAAGGAAAACCATTCCTATACCAAATTTACCTTTATAGGGTTTGATGTATTTTAATAAACCTGATATTTTTTGTAGATTTTCTTTGTTGATTTTAGATTTAGTAAATTCTTGTGCAGGTGCAGAACTACTATTTAATCCATTTCTCGCCATCTTGTTCTCAATATAAAATTAAACAAATGCCAGATAATTTGCATTTGAGGGTCTAAAGTAGCTGAATTATTATGATTAACCGTTATTTCGAAGAAATTTTACGGAATGCAAACAGAGCAAAGCTGATAATAGCTAAACCTAAAGCGTAAGAAATAATTTGGTAGAATTTTTTATCTTTTTTATACTCACTTAGTTGAGTGTTCTTTTTTTCGTTTTCTGTTTGAAGTTTGTTAATGGTGTACATATATGATAAACTTCTGGTTTCAGATTCCTTTGATTTAAATTCTACCCGTTCTTGCTGGTAATTTTTAAAATCTAGTAATGTTTTAGTCTCTCTTAATATATCGTTATCTGTTTTAATAATATCAGTAAGAATATTAATGCTATTTTGCATATCTCTTTTGGTTTTTAATCCAAAAATTCCAGTTTTCTGAATTAAACTCTGGTCATATTGTCCAAATTTTTCAGTTCTGGCATTTAGCATTTCATTAATTTTATTTCTTTGCAATTGATAAGCCAACGAGTCTGCATCTTGGTAAGCAAAAACAGGCAAATAAATAATAGATAAGATTAAAAACAGGACTAATTTCATTTTTATTTTAGGATAAACTCCAGGCTTCGGCTTTTTCTTTAAATAAAGGTTTTACTTTCTTCCAGGTATTAATAAATAACTCAGAATTTCTATAGTTTTCTAAGCTTTGTTCATTTTGCCATTCACTAATGGTGAAAAAAATTTCGGATTGATGAATTTCTTGATGTAGATATACTTTTATACAGCCATCCATACTTTCTATTTTGGATTTTGCATCATTAAAAATAGTACAGAATTCTTCAATTCCATCTTCTTTTAAGCACATTTTTACTAATCTGATCATCTATGCGTGAAATTCTATTCTGATGATATCTCCGTTGTGTAAACCCAATAATCCGCTTGCATTTGCTTTGTTTATGGCAATTTCTAAATGGTTTGAAATACCAAACAAACATAATTTTTCTCCCTCGGGTACTTCATTATAATGCCAGCTTAATTGGTTAATACTTTCATTTCTTTTAAAGTACAACGTAAAATTTCTGCCATTTTGCACTTTGGTAAAAATTTCTTTGGTTACGTTAGTCACCACATTTTCATAAGAATCTACAAAAATCACACTTCCTTTAATCTGGTTTTTTTCTATTACAGGATGTAAATTCATTCGTTCTTCAATTTCATCGGTAGTAATTCCAATTTCCTTAAGTGGTTTTCCTGATGCTAAATGGCAGGCTGCTTTTACAAAAATATCAGCCAATGGAAAATGAAGAAATTTTAAATCCTGCATAATATTTATTTCTACAATCTCTTGAGGGGCTTCCTCAAAAATTAATGAAAAAATACCATTATCAGAGCCTACAAAAAAATGATCTCTATATTTTAACGCCAAATATTTATTTGATTCGCTATAAACAGTATCAATTCCTATTAAGTGTACAGTCCCTTTTGGGAAATAGTAAAAACAATTCTTTAAAATAAAGGCAGCTCTAGAAATATTAAACGCTTCAATTTCATGTGTAATATCTATAATATTCACATTTGGCAACGTATTTAATATACTGCCCTTTAATGCTGCTTGATAAAAATCTTTATAACCTAAATCAGTGGTTAATGTAATAATTGCCATTAAATTTGTGAATATTTATTCTTAATCTTGTAATAGAAGATTGAAGCTACAAATATTAAATTTTTAATCGATATTAATATCAGAAACAAAAAATCTATAACTTGAACGAACTTAAAATTACCTTAGAATCTGTAAATCCAGTAGTACTTTGGGGCCCCAATAATGAGTACTTCGATATGGTTAAAAGAACTTTTCCTAAATTAAAAATTGTTACCAGAGGCAATGAATTAAAAGCTTTGGGTGATGAAAAGGAATTAACCTTGTTTAATGATAAAATAAACCAGATTATCAACCATCTAGATCAATATCAAAATTTATCTAGCAATGATATGGTGAGTATTTTAGGTTCATCTGCAAGTATGCCAATAAAAGCAGAAGGAGCCTCAGATGCTGGAGATTTAGCAAGCTCATCTGAAGTTATCGTTTTTGGTCCTAACGGGATTATGGTAAAAGCCCGTACCGCCAACCAAAGAAGAATGGTGGGGAGTATAAATCATAACGATGTTTTATTTGCTATTGGGCCAGCAGGTACCGGTAAAACATATACGGCAGTTGCTTTAGCCGTAAGGGCACTGAAAAACAAAGAAATTAAAAGAATTATCTTAACCAGACCAGCTGTAGAAGCGGGAGAGAACCTTGGATTTTTACCTGGTGATTTAAAAGAAAAGATTGATCCGTATTTACGCCCTTTGTATGATGCTTTGGATGATATGATTCCGGCAGATAAGCTCAAAACATATTTAGAAAACAGAACTATTGAAATTGCACCATTAGCTTTTATGCGTGGCAGAACTTTAGATCATTGTTTTGTGATATTAGATGAAGCACAAAATGCGACAGATATGCAGCTTAAAATGTTTTTAACCAGAATGGGACCTTCGGCTAAATTTATAGTGACTGGCGATGTTACGCAAGTAGATTTACCTAAAAAGCAACAATCTGGCTTAAATAACGCCCTAAGGATTTTAGAAAACATAAAAGGGA
>JBILPO010000394.1:0-2819 GCA_044373805.1 Pelobium sp. | reverse complement strand
AGTGTATTTGATGCAATATATCACATGATTTTAAATATTGAAAATCTCTAATTGGTTTTAATTAAACTAAAATTAATTAAGACTTAGACCAATCTTGGCATTTTTTAACAGTTGGTAAAATCACACCTTCCTTAACCTTTGCTAAATTTATTTGTGCTCTTTGCGGTTAAAAAGCCTATTTTTGTTTAAAAATCAGAAAACATGTCTAAAACAAAACTTACAGTAAATAATAATGGCTCTTTAAAGGTAGAGGGAGATTTCGAGATTGTAGATAAAGATGGAAACGTCTATAATTTGCAAGGCAGAGAAATAGTTTCTATTTGCCGTTGTGGCTTATCACAAAACAAACCATTTTGCGATGGTGCTCATAGAGGTAATTTTGAGCATGATGCAGTAGCATTTGCTTTGCCTCCAAAGAAAGTTTAAGTCTTAAATAAAACTAGACTCAAAATATTGTAAACCTACTTGTTTACTTATTCTTAGTTAAAATTGAGCTAAAACTATATCGTTTTTTGCGTTAACCAGAGAATTTACATTCTATCTCTAAAAAAAGAGCATTAAAAAAGCCATCTCTAATCGAGATGGCTTTTTAATTAATTATTTAAAACCAATTTATTTACCTGTTGCGGCAACAACTTCACCTTTAACGTAAAGCATTTTTAAAGGTGTTTTAGAATTAGAAGTAATTTTTACAAACTTATTAAACGGAGCTGCTACTGCTGCATTATAAGTTAAAGTGATAGAACCTGACTCTCCTTTTTTAACTGGAGTGCCTTGTTTTGGCTCAACGCTTGGCACTGTGCAACCACAAGTAGATTCAACCGCTGTAATAATCAATGGTTCGTTACCCACATTGGTGTATTTAAAAACAAAAGAAACTGGCTTTCCTTGCGGAACTTTCCCAAAATCATGTGTTTCTTCTACAAATTTGAATTCGGCTTTATTATCCTGCATTGCAGAGAAAGCTATAAAACCAATTACTACTGAACATATTAACAGAATTCTTTTCATTTCTTATTTAGTTTATTCAAATATAAGTATTTCAAAAACTGTTCCAAAACAAATTTTCATTTTATAGCTTAAGATTCTAACATGACAAGTAATTTTCTTATTTTTGAGACCTCGCTAACCAATTGAATATGATAAATAACCCAGATAAGTTAACCCAGCAAGCCGATGTTTCTGAGCTTAGCTTCGATGATTTTAAGAAAGTAGTAGTGAGTGATTACGATATTGCTTTTAGAAGTCGCCAAGCCAGTATTTTAGGGAGAAGGGAAGTACTTACGGGTAAAGCTAAATTCGGAATTTTTGGTGATGGAAAAGAAGTTGCTCAATTAGCCATGGCCAAAGCGTTTAAAAAAGGCGATTGGAGAGCGGGATATTATCGAGATCAAACATTCATGTTTGCTACCGGAATGTCTTCTATTAAAGAGTTATTTGCGCAACTATATGCAAACCCCGACATAGAAAAAGAACCAGCATCGGCCGGAAGGCAAATGAACGCCCATTTTGCTACACGTTCTTTAAATGATGATGGTACCTGGAAGAATTTAACAGAAATGATGAATTGCTCTTCAGATATTTCTCCAACAGCTGGTCAGATGGCTCGTTTAGTAGGGTTGGCTTATGCATCTAAACTATTCAGACAAAATAAAGCACTTTCTCAATTTAAACATCTTTCTATAAGCGGTAACGAAGTCGCTTTTGGAACCATAGGCAATGCATCAACATCAGAAGGTGTATTTTTTGAAGCCATCAATGCTGCCGGAGTTTTACAAATCCCTATGGCTATATCTGTATGGGATGATGGTTACGGCATTTCTGTGCCCGCAAAATTTCAAACCACTAAAGAAGATATTTCTGAAATTCTAAAAGGATTTCAAAGAGAAGAAGGAAAACCGGGTTTTGAAATTTTTAAAGTTTGTGGTTGGGATTATGTAGCCCTTTGCGAAACCTATGAGAAAGCTATAAAAGTTTGTAGAGAAGAACACGTACCAGTATTAATTCATGTTACGGATATTACTCAGCCTTTAGGTCATTCTACCTCAGGCTCACACGAGCGCTATAAATCAAAAGAGCGGTTAGATTGGGAAAAAGAGTTTGATTGCTTAGTTAAAATGAGAGAATGGATGATCTCTTCGGCAATTGTAAGTGAAGAGGAGCTTCAAGAAATAGAAGGTAATGGAAAAACATTTGTTAAAAATAACTTAAAAGAAGCCTGGACAGATTTGATGAGCCAAATTAAAGTAGAAAAGCTAGATGCTTTAACTTTAATAGATGCCTTAGCCAATGAAGTAGAAACGGTTAAAAAGGTTTCTCAAATGCTTAAATCAGAAATAGATCCTCTAAGAAGGGAAGTGATTTCTGCCGTAAGAAAAGCCATCAGGCTTAGTAAATCAAATCCATCTGCAAGCAGAGATCAGTTAATTGCCTGGTATGAAAAAGAACTGCAAATTAATAAGGAAAGATTTAACTCTAAATTATTTTCAGATACCGCTTTATCTCCTCTAAAAGTAAAGCCCGTTGCGGTTGTATATTCTAGTGATCCTAAACTCGTAGATGGGAGAGAGGTGTTAAATGCTTGTTTTGATGCTAATTTTGAAAAGAACCCATTAGTATTGGCCTTTGGGGAAGATTTAGGAAATATTGGTGATGTAAATCAAGGTTTCTCGGGCTTGCAAGCAAAATATGGCGATTTAAGAGTAATAGATACCGGTATAAGAGAAATGACTATTATTGGGCAAGGCTTAGGTTTAGCTTTAAGAGGCTTTAGACCTATTGCCGAAATTCAATACTTAGACTACATCACTTTTGCACTT
>JBILPO010000393.1:0-2821 GCA_044373805.1 Pelobium sp. | reverse complement strand
CTGGCGTACCGCATGGGTAATGTACCATCGAGATATGAATGGAAAACCAGTTGATGGTATGGATAAAATGATAATACACGCCCCATCAACGGTTAAAAAAGGAAGTTTGTATTTTGATCGTATTTTATATAATGTAAATATTGATCCCCGCTCACCAATGCGGGATGAGCAGGTGCCACTTGTAGCAATAAATTCAGATAAAGCTGCAAATGCCCATTGGACAGCACTTTATACTTTCGGAAGAAGACCGCATTATCTTCCTTTGCAAAAGGAAATTACTGAAAAAGATAAACAAGATTTTAAAACGATTGAAGACAGGTTTAGAGAAATTATTCTTCCTCCATCAAAATATAAGAAAATTAAACTTGCCACTTTAGAAAATGATTTTGCTTTCTGGAATATCAAAAGAGATGGCAACAATATTACAGGTAGACCGGTTTACGTATTATACGATACCGAACTTTATGCCGATAAAGCAGATAGAACCGCAAACGATAAATTCAAACAGTTTAGTGTAGAAGCTTATTCTATGCTTATGCTAAATGTAGCAGGTTTATACAATGTGACCGAAAAAATTGAAGAAAAAAAACGTCTTGCTGAAATTTTTATTGATTTATTAGACCATGCCAATGACCAAGGCTGGGCAAAAGGCAGCGGAATGGGTGCTTTGCACCATTTAGGATATGCATTTAAAGATTATTATACTTCTTGTTTATTAATGAAAGAAGTGATTAATAAACACCATTTACAAGTAAGAACACAAGAGAGCATGGCTTGGTTTAGTGGTTTAGGTCGTTCACAAGCAAAACCAGAGAATATTATTGATGGAAATATTGACGTATTTAATACCCTTTTGGGTAGTATGTTAAGTTCTATTTTAATGATGGATGATAAGCCAGAAAAAGTTCGTCAGATGCAGGAGTTTTCCAACTGGTTATCAAAATCTGTGATGCCAAATGATGCTATCGATGGGACATTTAAGCCAGACGGAGCAGTATTCCATCATGGTACACTATATCCAGCTTATGCTGTAGGAGGTTTTCAAGGGATAACACCAATTTTGTATACGCTTAGTAAAACTGGCTTTCATTTAAAACCTGATGCTCAAAATTCTTTAAAAAACATGTTATTAATGATGTCGTACTACACTAATCCAACCAAATGGCCGGTGAGTATTTCAGGTAGGCATCCAACAGGAAACTGGAAAATTGCATCAGACGCTTATGCTTATATGGCTTTGGCTGGTTCGCCCGATCAAAAAGAAAACGTCGATAAACAAATGGCTTCTATCTATTTAAAGATTATTGGAAACCAAACCGATGTGTGGACAAAACAATTTGAAAAAGGTGGGATAAAAGCTGCTGATGATACAAAAGGGCACTGGAGTTTAAATTTCGGATTGTTAGGTATTCATAGAAGAGATAATTGGTTATTAACCATAAAAGGACATAATCGTTACATTGTTTCTCATGAGTCTTACCCGGGAGCAAATCTTTTTGGAAGATATTTTAGCTATGGACATATGGAGGTTACTTTTCCACAAACAGCTAATGATGATGGAAGTAGCTTTAAGGATACCGGTTGGGATTGGAACAATTTACCCGGAACCACCACGCTTCATGTACCAATTGATAAGCTAAGAGCAAATATTATAAATGCCGATGATTTTAGCGGTGTGGAAGAAATGCTTTTAAGCGATGAGATTTTTGCTGGAGGAACCAACATTAATCATAGTCAAGGAATGTTTGCTATGAAACTACATGGAAGCGATAAATATGATATGGGGAGTTTTAGAGCTATTAAATCGTGGTTTATGTTTGATGATTTAACCATTGCGTTGGGTTCAAACATTACCAATGATATTAAAGATTATTCTACACAAACTACGCTTTTCCAAAACGTATTGGGCGATAAAAATGCTGAATTTAGTTTTAATGGAGAAAAAAATGCTGACTTCCCTTTTGAGAAAAAATGGTTAGATAAAAATGCGTTAACAGTTTTTGATAACCGTGGAATTGGCTATTATATTCCTGATGGTAAAGAGGTGGAATTTACCAAAATTGAACAAACATCTAGAGATCAAAAAGATAAAATAGCTACCAAAGGAGATGTAGCCAAACTGATTTTTAATCATGGAAATGCGCCAAAAAATGATGTTTACCATTATGCCATGCTCCTTAAATTAACATCGAAGCAACTGGAAGATTTTAAAGTAAAAATGAGTACTAAATTTCCTGTTTATAAGATATTACAACAAGATAGTTTGGGACATTCGGTTTGGTATGCGCCTGAAAATATGACAGCTAATGCTATTTTTAAAGCAAATGAAAAATTAAAAGACTCATTATTGGTGACTACTGATAAAGCTTGTTTGGTAATGTATCAGAAAAGCAATAGCGGATTTGAAATGTCTGTAACCGACCCTGATTTGGCTTTTTATGCTGGTGCCGACGATACCCCAATTTTACCAAACGGTAAAAGAAAAGAGGTGAGTATTTATGCCAAGCCATGGTATACATCGTCATCTCAACCCAGTATGGTTACGGTTAGGGTAAAGGGAATTTGGCAGGTAAAATCTGAATTAAATAATATTAAATGGGTAACTGTAAATGGCAATACTCAATTAAGTATTCCGTGTAAATATGGTATTGCTTCACAGTTTAAATTAGTTCAATAAATTGTTTGAGTTAATTAGATAAATAAGCAAAAAAGAAGTATTTAATTTTAATAATTTAATACGCATTAAGGTTGCGTTAACGATAGGAGCGGTATCCTTTTTTTGCCTTTTCCTTTATTGCAAATGGCAAAAAAAGATATAGTG
>JBILPO010000392.1:0-2822 GCA_044373805.1 Pelobium sp. | reverse complement strand
AATTTTAAAAAATATTATATTATTATAATGAATTTAGAAAAAGGTTACCTCGAAAAAAAAATTGATCCATCGCTTGATTTGTTCAAAGAGATTTCGCATCTTAAGAAAACTAAGAACGCCATCATCCTCGCTCACTACTATCAAGATGCTGATATTCAGGATATTGCAGACTATATTGGAGACAGTTTAGGGCTTGCTCAACAAGCCGAAAAAACGCAAGCTGACATCATTTTATTTGCTGGTGTACATTTTATGGCTGAAACCGCTAAAATTTTGAATCCAAAAACAAAAGTCTTGATTCCTGATTTAAAAGCAGGATGTTCTTTAGCCGATTCTTGTCCTCCAAACGAATTTGCCGCATTTAAGGCCTCTCATCCTGATCATATTGTGTTAACTTACATAAACTGTACTGCAGATATTAAAGCGCTCTCAGATGTCATTGTAACGAGTACAAACGCTGTTCAAATTGTAGAGTCTTTTGCTAAAGATCAAAAAATAATATTTGCACCTGATAAAAATTTAGGAGCGTATATCAATAAAATAACAGGCCGTAACATGGTTTTATGGAATGGGAGCTGCATGGTACATGAAATTTTTAGTTTAGAAAAACTCATTAAATTAAAAGCTCAACATCCTAAAGCATTAATATTAGCACATCCTGAATGTGAAGCAGCTATTTTAGAATATGCCGATTTTATTGGAAGTACGACAGCTATTTTAAATTATAGTAAAAAATCGGATGCTCAAGAATTTATTGTGTTAACGGAAACTGGTATTATTCATCAAATGCAAAAAGCTAGTCCAACAAAAACCTTTATTCCTGCTCCACCAAATAATAGTTGTGCTTGTAACGATTGTCCTCACATGAAATTAAATACGTTAGAAAAAATTTATATCGCTTTAAAGTATGAACAACCTGAATTATTAATGAGTGATGAATTGATTGAAAAATCAAAAAAGCCAATTAATAAAATGTTAGAGTTATCGGCTAAATTTGGACTTTAAATAAATTTTAATTTTTGGATTATAAACTTTAAATTAGAAGATTAATACGCAGTTATCAGTGAATTTTATAAGTAAATATTTTCTTTTTTTCTTAATACTTTTTGTTTCTAAACAATCATTATTTGGTCAGGTAACTAATCTAAATGGTTATAATACATTTTTTTACGATAATGGATCAAAATCATCTGAAGGAACTATGCGTGATGGTAAAGCAGATGGTTATTGGAAAAACTATTATAAGAATGGTAAAGTAAAAATTGAAGGGAATCGTAAAAATTTTCAGTTAGATAGCCTCTGGAAATTCTATTCCGAGAAAGGAAAAATTACTAAATCAGTTAATTATTTGGAAGGTAAAAGAAATGGTTATGCGTTTAATTATGATACCAATCAACATGTTTCAAGTAAAGAAGCCTTTCTAAACGATATTAAACAAGGAAATTCATTTACTTATTATCCATCGGGTAAAACAAAATTAATAATGCCTTATGTAAAAGGTAAACCTGATGGTTATGCTTATGAATTTTCTGAAGACTCTGTTATAATTTCCATTATGAAATACCAAGGCGGAATTTTAGCAAGTGTTGATCGTTTAAATCGTAAGGATGAAAACGGTAAAAAACAGGGTGTTTGGAAGGATTTTTATGAAGATGGAAAATTAAAAGAAGAAAAAAAATATAAAGATGATGTAGTTGATGGTTATGTAAAAACATATGATAAAAAAGGTAATTTAAGTAATACAGAAAAATTTAATTATGGTAAGCTAGTAAAAAATGCACCAGAATTAGCTAAGCTTGATGTATATAAAGATTATTATGATGATGGCACCATGAAATATGAAGGTGGTTATATTAACGGAATGCCAGTTGGAACACACTATCATTACCGTCAAAAATATATATGCGATTCATTACCAATTGCTAGAGATGACACGAGCGATGTAATGATTAAAAAATATGTTTGTAGAAACAGACCAGTGCCAGATTCAGCTATTATTTATTTAGAAGGCATTAAAACTGATTATGGTGCTGTTGATAGTATGCGCAATAGAATTGGTATTTGGACTGAATTTCACAACTCTGGAGAATTTAGAGGAAAAGGTTTATATGCAAACGATAAACGTATTGGCGAATGGATTTTTTATTATCCTAACAAACAAATTGAACAAAAAGGGAAATACGATAAGAAAGGTAGAGCTCAAGGCGAATGGAATTGGTATTATGAAAATGGAGCTTTAATGCGCCAGGAATTTTATATTGATAATAAACGAGATGGTATCATGACAGAATATACCGAAGATGGAAAAATTATTACTAAAGGAGAATTTATTGATGATATGCAGGAAGGTTTGTGGGTTTATGAAACTCCTGAATATAAAGAAATAGGTAGATATGTGAACGACAAACCAGATAGTTTATGGAAACGTTATTACATGCCAAAAGAAAAGTTGCGTTTTGAAGGTAGATTTTTAAATGGAGATGAAGACGGACAACATATTTGGTATTATGAAAATGGGCGTAAAATGACTCAAGGAAAATACACTGGAGGAATGAAGCAAAATGATTGGAAATTTTTTGATGAAGCAGGTTTTAATTACTTAACTATTTTTTATGAAAATGATATAGAAGTTAAGTTTCAAGGTGTAAAAGTAACGCCTACTTACGAGGAGAGTTTAAGAGATTACTCGTCTATTTACAATAAAAAACCAGATAAAACTATTTTACTGGATAAGGATAAAACTAAAGATGATAAAAAAGACGAAGAATAAAAACACTTCCTCTCAATCTCTTGCAACTAATAAACCTAGTAATGCAAGCGAT
>JBILPO010000391.1:0-2823 GCA_044373805.1 Pelobium sp. | reverse complement strand
TTATATGGAGTATATCATTAAGGAAGAGAAAGGTTTTAGTTATATTGAAGAGGGTGAGGGAGAAGTTTTGTTATTACTACATGGTTTAATGGGTGCTTTAAGCAATTGGGAAGGCGTAATTGAAGAATTTAAAGGAAAATATAAAGTAGTAATTCCTATCCTCCCAATTTACGATTTGCCATTATTAACAACAGGAGTAAAATCATTAGCGAAATACGTACATAAATTTATTAAGTATAAAGAATTTGATCAAGTTATACTTTTAGGTAATTCATTAGGTGGGCATGTTGGCCTAATTTATGCTCTTTCTCATCAAGAGATGGTAAAGGCCTTAGTTTTAACCGGAAGTTCTGGATTGTATGAAAATGCCTTTGGCGGATCTTTTCCTAAAAGAGAAAGCTATGATTTTATTAAAGAGAAGGTACAAATCACATTTTTTGATCCAGAAACTGCCACTAAAGAATTAGTAGATGAAGTTTATGAGATAGTAAATAACAGACATAAAGTAATTAGAATTTTAGCCATGGCAAAATCAGCCATACGGCATAACATGTCTAAAGACTTATCAAAAATTAAGATACCAGTAGCCTTAATTTGGGGGAAGAATGATAAAATTACTCCACCAGAAGTAGCAGAAGAATTTAACCTATTGTTGCCAGATTCTGAGTTAACCTGGATAGACCAATGTGGGCATGCACCCATGATGGAGCGTCCTAAAGAATTTAACGAAATACTTGTTAAATTTTTAGAAAAAATTTAAATTCATGATTTCAACTGAACTGATTTCTAACGATATAACTCCTATAAAAACTTCTGACACTATTCAGATGGTAGCAGATCGAATGGCCGAATTCAGAGTAAATCACTTGCCTATTGTTAATGAACACCAGTTTCTGGGGCTCATTTCTGATGAAGATTTTATAGAGATTAGCAATTACTCTTTGCCGGTGAGTGCCGTAAATCTGGCGTCCATCAATCCTTACATATTTGAAACTCAACATATTTATGACGCAATAAGAATTTTTCACGAACAAAATCTTACTGTAATCCCAGTTTTAGATCATAAAATGGAATATTTGGGACTCATATGTATTAATGATATGATTAGATATTTAGCTACGCTGACTTCAGTAACGCAGCCAGGCGGAATCATAGTTTTAGAAATTAATAACAGAGATAATTCTTTAGCTCATATTGCTCAAATAGTAGAATCTGAAAATGCACAAATTTTAAGTTCATACACTAATGCAGTGCCCGATTCCATGAAAATGGAAATAACTTTAAAGCTCAATAAAACAGATATTACTCAAATAGTAGCTTCTTTTTTAAGGTACGAATACGTTATTGTAGCTACTTACAATTATTCAGACAGAAATAATGGAGAATCAGATAGGTTTGATTCTTTTATGAATTATCTGAGTTTCTAATATAAATTATAAAAATCTTCATGAGCAAAATCTCAAAATCAGCTGGTAATATTTATGAATCTGCTCAATTCTGGTGTAAACCCAAATTAAACTAATCTCATGAAAATTGGTATTTACGGAAGACAATTTAATAATTCAGTTTTACCTTACGTACAACAGGTATTTGACTGTTTAGTAGAGCTAAAAATTGAAGTGCTGGTCTACAAAGACTTTTATGATTTTGTAAAAGACAAATTATTTTTACCCACTCAGTTTACTTCTTTTCAGACTCATTTAGACATTAAAGATCAAGTAGATGTGATGATTAGTTTAGGTGGTGATGGCACCATGTTAGACACCGTATCTATCGTAAGAGATTCTGGAATCCCCATGATTGGAATTAATTTTGGGCGGTTAGGCTTTCTAGCAAGTATCAATAAAGAAGGAATTAAGTACGCTATAGATGCTATTGTAAATAATAAATTCACCTTAGATACCAGAAGATTACTTAAGTTAGAATCTAATCAAAATTTATTTGGGGATTTAAATTTTGCATTAAACGATATTACCATTCATAAAAGGGATACATCTGCAATGATTCTAATCCATTGCTATTTAAATGGTGAATTTTTAAATTCTTACTGGGCAGACGGATTAATTGTAGCTACACCAACAGGCTCTACTGCTTATTCTTTAAGCTGTGGGGGTCCAATTATTTTTCCACGATCAGGTAATTTTGTAATTACGCCAATATCTCCTCATAATTTAAATGTAAGACCAGTAATTTTGTCGGATGAAAATACTTTAACTTTCGAAATAGAAGGTAGAAGTTCAAAGCACTTGTTAAGCTGTGATTCAAGGACAGAAGTAATTGATTCAAATATTATTATCACTATAAAAAGAGCTGATTTTGACATCAATTTGGTAAGGTTGAACAATGAAAGTTATCTATCTACGTTAAGAAATAAATTGCTTTGGGGTATAGATACCAGAAATTATTAAGCCATCTTAATGACATCATCTATTAAAGTATTTGTACTTCTTATGTTTTCAAGTGTTTTTTCGGCTTCGTCTCAAACATGGGAAATAGGTGTTACGGCGGGTGGTATGGCTTATTTGGGAGATTTAAACCAGAATGATTTTCGCAAATTCAATCACCCAGCAGTTGGCGGTGTAATTAAAAGAAATTTTGATAGTAATTGGTCTTTAAAACTAGCCCTAATAAAAGGAAAAATTAGTGACGATGAATCTTTATCGCCCTATCAACAAGAAAGAGACCGTAACTTAGGTTTCTTTTCTCCTCTTACAGAAGGGAGTTTACAAGTAGAATTTAATTTTTTTGATTATGGGTTTGCTTATAGTCAAAAAAGACTCACTCCTTTTTTATCTGCAGGGGTTTCTTTGGCAGTATTTAATC
>JBILPO010000390.1:0-2827 GCA_044373805.1 Pelobium sp. | reverse complement strand
TAAGCAACTTCTGTTAAAAATAAACCGCAAGCGGGTACAGATGCGCCTGCAGCTGATCTGTTTTGGCTTTGAATAATCTGATGTAAATTTGTTGGTTCCATTTTCCCTTTACCTACCTCAACCAAAGTACCAACAATTGCTCTCACCATATTACGTAGAAACCTATTGGCCTTCACATGATAAATTATTCCGTTTGGAGTAATTTCCCATTGCGATTGAGATACCTCGCAAATATTGGTAAAATTATCTGCGTTAGACTTACAAAAAGCGCCAAAATCTTGATACGCTAAAATGATTTTTGCGGCTTCATTCATCGCCTCCACATCTAAAGTATCTTTAATGAGCCAGCTGTTATTTGTTTTAAAAGGATCTTTATTAAAATGAATATGGTATTGATAGGCTCTTAAAGTGGCATCAAAGCGGGCATGTGCCTGAGCTGCTACTGCAATTATTTGTTTAATAGCTATATCATAAGGCAATAAAGCATTTATTGCCTTAATAAAATTAATAGCCTTTTCTTCTGAAAGCACTTCGTCTAAATCAAAATGTGCAAAAAACTGGGTGGCATGTACGCCAGCATCTGTGCGACCGCAACCTAAAGTTTCTATGGGTTTTCTAAAATAGGTGTGCAACGCCTTCTCTAAAACCTGCTGAACAGCTATTGCATTGGGTTGTTTTTGCCAACCATGATAGGCTGAACCTTTATAAGCCAGTTCAATAAAATATCTTTGTGTAAATATCACTGCGCAAATTTAACGCTATTTTACCTTAAGAAAGGAATGTTGGGCTGAAGTTTAAAGTTAAAAGTTGTAAGTTTGAATCAGTTGTTGGTTTTCAGTTGCTGCTGGTTATTACTTAAATTATATGATTCAAAGAATTCAAACTGTTTATTTATTTGTGGCTTCATTAGCTATTTATGCTTTATTCCTATTCCCATTAGCCAATATTTTAACGGCAGATGGTGCTAAAAAAATTATGATTACGGGTGTTTTTCAAACCCTAAACAATCAGGTGGCACAAACAGAGTCGTTTACTTTGTTAACTATTGCCACTGCTATTTTAGGACTTATACCTTTAGTTTTAATATTTCTATTTAAAAATAGAAAAAAGCAATTGCTGCTGGTTTACCTTACTGTAGTTGTATTTATAGGTTTTAGTTTTTGGGTTGCACAAACGGTAAAAGGGGCTTCTAATACCCTTATGCAAATTAGCGACTATGGAATTGGAGCTGGATTAAGCTCTGTAGCCATTCTTTTTTTAGTTTTAGCCGCAAAAGGCATCAAAAGAGATGATAAATTAGTTAAATCTGCAGATAGATTGAGATAATTTTATCTTATTTCTGATTTTTAGGCAATGATGTTAAGAAACTTATCGAAATTGTGATAAACTTCTTCGAATATTAACACAGATTTAACTTTTCTATATTTATCTTTAGTTTTTTAACCTCTGAAAAACTAATATGAAAAAAATTACCCTATTATTATCATTCTGCATTTTAATATCCATTTCTCCTTTTGAGTCATTTGCTCAATTGTATTGGGGTGGATCTGGTGGTGCTTGGAATTCTGCTGGTTGGTCTACTACAAACTCAGCACCTTATAATACCGCCTGGACTAATAATAGCCATGTTGTATTCAATGTTGACGGAACAATTGCTGCCCCAACTTCATCATCAAACTTTTTAAGTTTAACTTGTAATGCTGATGTATCTTTTACATCATTCACATCAACAATTGGGACAAATGGCACAGTAACAACTATTGATGTAGCCTCAGGCAAAACATTTGACTTTTTAACCCAAGGATTTACTACGTCCGCAAGCACTGGGTTTATAAAAAATGGAAGTGGGACTTTATCTTTAAATGGAAATACGTATGGTGCTGGATTTACCCTTAACACTGGAACGGTGGTAGCAAGAGGTGTAAATACATTTGGTCAAAGTGGAGTTAATGACTTAAACATAAATGGAGGTACAATCGCTGGATCTGGAACGATAACTTACACATCAAATAAGTTTTTAAATATCCTAGTAAGAGGAGATTTTACGTTAGGTTCTACAACTTCACCTGCTTCAAGTACTGCTAATTTAACTTTTGCTTCACCAGTAGATTTAGGAACTTCATCAAGAACCATAACGCTAAATGGCACAGGAACAAACACTTTTAGTGGTGTTATTAGTGGTACAGGAGGTGGAATTACTACAGGTTCAGGAAGCAGTGGCACATTGGTTTTGTCAGGCGCAAATACTTATACAGGTTCTACAACTGCTTCTGGCGGAACATTAATTTTGGGTGCTTCAGGAGTAATTCCAGATGCTTCTGTTTTTAATTTAGATGGTGGTACACTAAGAAGTGGTACAACGACAGGTTTTTCAGAAACTTTTTCTACTATTAATCTCACTAATAATTCTACGCTTACATTAGGTACAGGAATCCATTCTTTAAATTTTTCGGCTAGCAATGGAATATCATGGACTTCTGGTAAAACTTTAACCATTACAGGTTGGGCAGGGACTTACAATGGGACAACAAGTGGAACAGCAGGAAAAATCTTCTTTGGAAGTAATGCTACTGGATTAACTTTTCAGCAACTTTCTCAAATCAAATTTTTTAATGGTACAGTGAATAGTGATGCTACGTTATTACCTACTGGTGAATTAGTTCCAACTGGTACCCTCCCTATCTCCCTCACTTCTTTTACAGCTAAACCAGTAAATCAAACCATTTTATTAAACTGGAATACGGCTTCGGAAGTGAATAATAATTATTTTGATGTTTTACGTTCAGTAAATGGAAAATCATTTACTGCTATTGGCACAGTAAATGGA
>JBILPO010000389.1:0-2830 GCA_044373805.1 Pelobium sp. | reverse complement strand
GTGGTATTGGTATTAATGGTTGCTCCGTTTAAATAAATAGCATTTTGGCCATAAGCTTGCAAAGGAATTTTCTCTAAATTCCCGTTCATAGTGATAGCTATTTCATCTTCTACTATAAAAGGACTGTTAATGTTGTTAGGGTCTATAAACGCCTTTACAAAAACATAAGCCGAATCATTTCCTCGTATCTTTAAATTGCTTATCGCAGATGCTGCGACACCATTAATATTGATTTTAAAAGCGGATGCACTTCCTCCTTTTAAATGAATATCAGAAATAATGATGCTATTCTTGTTGTAATTAAAAATCTTTAAAACCCTGCTGGTAGAGCCGCTATTGGTGAAAATGGTATCAAATAAAATAGAATCGGTTGAGAATTGAAGCTGAATATTAGGGTTGTCATCAATAATTTCATTTTTGCGGCAAGCAGAAATTACAAGAATCAGAAAAGAAAAAACAAGAATTAAATTCCTCATTACAACAAATATGCTTTAATTAATTATTCTGTGAAAGCTATCCCCACAATATTTATTTCTTTAATTCCAATTTCCTGAAGGGCAAAAGCACAAGCTTCTAATGTGGCGCCAGTTGTAATGGTATCATCAACTAATAATACACTTTTATAACTATGTTGGTTATCCGAAGCTTTAAATACGGTTTTCATATTCTCAAATCTATGGCTTCTTGATTTTGCTGTTTGACTTTCAGCTGCTTTATCTCTAAAAAGTAAATCAGTAACAACAGGAATTTGCAAAATTTCGGCCAAGCCATTAGCAAAGGTTTCACTTTGGTTATAACCTCTTTTTATTAATTTTTTAGGATGCAAAGGAACTGGAATAATAGCTTCGGCTAATTGATAAGGAAAAGTTTCTTTTAATTGTTTGCCAAACATTTTACCCAACTCTACACCAATTTGTGGTTGGTTGTTATACTTTAATTGATGCATCATATTTTGCACCTTTCCGGCTTTATTAAAATATAAAAATGCCGTCGCGGCATTAATATTTACCCTCCCCCAAAATTGTTTAGCCAATCTATTGTCAGGTACTAGATGGTAATTGGTGTAGGGTAATTGAAAAATACAGGTGGTACAAAGATGCTTTTCGGTGTTCACTAAAGAATCTCCGCAAGCTTGACAAAGCTCTGGGAAAATAAGCGACACAAAATCTTTTAGGTAACCTGTAATCACATTCATGCAAATAGATTATTGGGTTTCTTTAACGGCAAGCTGCCCACAAGCAGCATCAATATCTTTACCTCTACTTCTTCTAATATTGGTGTTGATACCTTGTTTTTTAAGGTAATTAGCAAATAATTCTGTTTTATCTTCATCTGCATTTACAAAATCGGCAAAAGAAATAGGGTTGTATTCTATGATATTTACTTTACAAGGTACGTGTTTACAAAATTTAGCCAAATCCATTGCGTCTTCTATACCATCGTTAAAATCTTTAAAAATGATGTATTCATAAGTTACTGCATTCTTGGTTTTGGCGAAGTAATATTTTAAAGCTTCGGCCAAAGCACTTAAAGTATTCTGCTCATTTATAGGCATAATCTCATTACGCTTCTCATCATTTGCGGCATGTAAAGAAAGTGCTAAATTAAATTTCACACCATCATCACCTAGCTTTTTAATCATTTTTGCAATGCCCGCAGTAGAAACCGTAATTCTTTTGTAAGACATATTTAAGCCATCTTCAGCAGTAATGCGGTCAATAGATTTTAGCACATTGCTATAATTAAGCAAAGGCTCGCCCATTCCCATATACACAATATTTGAAAGAGGAATGTTGTAGTTTTCTAACGCTTGTTTATTAATTAAAACCACCTGATCAAAAATCTCATCCGCATTTAAATTCCGCTTTCTGTCCATGTAGCCAGTTGCGCAAAATTTACAAGTTAAACTGCAGCCCACTTGAGAAGACACACATGCTGTCATCCTTTCTGATGTAGGAATCAAAACACCTTCAATCAAATGAGTGTCATACAGTTTAAAAGTGTTTTTTATAGTTCTATCAGCGCTAAACTGCGAACTATTAATTTTAACTGCGTGAATACTGAAATTCAAATTCAATTTTTCTCTTAGCTCCTTAGATAAGTTACTCATCTCTTCAAAGCTATGAGCGGCTTTTTGCCACAACCATTCGTAAACTTGGTTTGCCCTAAAAGCCTTTTCGCCCATTTGCACAAAAACCTCTCGCAGCTTAGGCAAATTTAAAGCCCTAATATCTTTTTTTTGAATCTGTTCCATTATGATCTGCAAAATTAACATTTTAAATGCACAAAAAAGCGAAGGAGAATAGAGCTCAACAAGCTTAGTAAATTGCTTTTAAAAAAAGAAACAGCTTATTTCACATTTAAATCCCTCTTATTAAAGAGATGTTCTATTTTTGAGGTATGAATATTTTAATCCTCGGTTCTGGCGGTAGAGAAAGCACCTTCGCCTGGAAAATTGCTCAAAGTCCTTTGTGTAACGAATTGTTTATTGCTCCTGGTAATGCAGGAACAGGTGCATATGGAAAAAATGTAGCGCTTAAAGTAACAGATTTTGAAGGGATTAAAGCATTTGTGCTGAATAAAAAAATAGGTTTGGTGCTAGTTGGGCCAGAAGAACCTTTGGTTAAAGGTATTCATGATTATTTTTTGGCTGATGAGGCTTTGAAGAATATTTCTGTAGTTGGGCCTAAAAAAGATGGGGCTCAATTAGAGGGGAGTAAAGATTTTTCGAAGCTTTTTATGGAGAAATACAAAATCCCGACTGCCGCATCACACACTTTTAACATAGAAACTTTAAATGAGGGATTAACGTATTTAAAGCATCATCCTA
>JBILPO010000388.1:0-2831 GCA_044373805.1 Pelobium sp. | reverse complement strand
ATGACTAATGAGCGGCTCATTATTAGCAAAAACAGGAATGATATGCTCATGCTTTATTTCTTCCAGAGAGCCGACTATTGTGTTTGCTTCTATGAAAGAACGTTTGTTGTTTTCTGTATGCTCTGGTTCCACAGGAATTCTATGAACCAGCTGCGGTGATAAATTAATGTGTTCCATTTTGAATGATTTTTTGGGTTGAATCTTGACTAATAATTAGTGTCCTTTTTTGCTGTTCAAATTCGGGCTTTAAAGCCTCTTTAAACTGTGGATGCTCATGGTATAAGGCAATTAGCTCCTGTATAGTTTTACAGCTGTTAATTCGCCTAGAAACAGCCTCTGTTGTAACCTCTGTTCCACTGTTACACCAGTCTTGAATAAGCTTGCCTGTTTCCACCTTTAGCTTCTGTTCAGGCTTACCAAAAAACAGTCCTGTACGGTCTTTAGAAGCTGTTGCATGATTTTTCATATCAAGATCAAACACTAGGGTGAACTCATATTCTAGTCCATCTCTTTGTACAGATTTAAGCCCCACTTTTTCTGGAGTAATTTTACCGTTTTTTTCACTCAGTACATAATCCTGTTTTGTTCTAACGGTACTGATTACATGAAAAGGAGATTGCAATATTTTTTGTACAAAATCATTGTGCCTAGGAGTAATTTTACCCCAGTTGGTGAAGCTGTTCCCTTGTAATGAAGAATGATATTCTAAGAGTGTTTCCCATTCGTGTGTGGTGGAATCTATAATCACCACTTCCATACCAGCTTTTTCACATACTTCCAATGCTTGTATGTACTTTTCTGGAGTGAAGGGAGCTGTTAAGTTGATGACATTATATTCCCCTAAATGAGCATATAATTCAGCACTATGATTTTCAGTATCTACGACAGCTATTTTGTTCCATGTATAACACAAACCGTATGCTAACAATAATGCTGAATAAGTTTTACCACTTCCACTGGGTCCTTGTAAACCCATTTTGATTTTTGCTCTTTTACGTTGAGCTGTTTGTAAATTCATATATTTGATTTTTAGATTATTATGAAACAATTTTTATTCTTTGCCTTTTTACTCACAAATATTTATGCATTTTCGCAGAATAAATCAAATGAGCAGTATTTGATATGGCCTTTTAGTCTTCAAAAATGTAGCGAATGTAAAGGAGTTGGAAAAGTTTGGTTAACAAAAAGAAATACACTTTTAAATTGTAAGTATTGCTCTAATTGGACTTCGTTTGAGAGAACAGTTGCCACTTGTCCAAACTGCGGTAATAGACAGAAAGCATGGTATATGATTAATATTAAACCACAATATTTTACTTGTGATTTATGTAAAGGAGCTGGAAAAGAGATGCCTTATTTTGAATGGAAGGGAATTGATTATATCATATCTGGAATATACCCTGATAGAATTGGTGGGTCATTGAGAAAAAGAAGAGTGGCATTGTATTTAGCACTTGTTGAAGCCAATATTGAAACCAAGCTCCTCTATCCAGACTGGGTAGATATTCATTTTGTATCTGAAAATAATCTTACTAATCTATATAATTTTTTTGTCGCACATAAATTAGTTTCCAGTAATAAGGCAACTTTTTTTTATCAATTTGCTTGTGACGTCTTACCTGAATGTCAATACTGTAAATAATTATAAAAAAAGGAGCTGATGGGAAAATCCCCACCAAGCCCCTTATTCACAAACCTGCAGAGCTGTAAAAGACGTAGAATAGATCAGTGGCTGTGATTTTTTGTCCCACTATTGTCTCTAGCTGTTACAGAAGCATGTTGTAAATTTTGTTTTAAGCCATTGCTAGCTCACTAACTTGTGTTTGTCCAATTAGTTCCATTGAACCTTCAGGCTGATAGGAATAACTGTGTTGAAGTTGAATAACCTCACCAGTTTTTTTGTTTAGATAATTGTAAGGGTCTACTGTCACCCTAACAATGTTACCTGGCATTTGTGTTCCAATTAAAGACTTAGCCACCAATTCGTTAAATGTTGATGGAATAGAGGTCTTCTTTACAGTGGCGTACCACTTACCTGTGTTACCAGATTGAACCAATTCTAATCCTCCTGAGATTTCAAGAGCAATAAATGTGGTTCCATCTTTTTTTGTTCTTTCAATAAATCCTGTTACTTGTACCATAATTTTAATTTTTGAATTGTGAATAAATGAAAATGAGTTTCCTTACACTCGGACCTAGGAGAGTGCTTCGGTGGCTCAAGTTCTGGGAGGGGTTTCAGGTGGGAGTAACCCTTTCTCTCATGTACACAAAACAAATTCCAGGTATACAGAAATAATTGAAATGATTATTTATATGGAGGAATAGAGGGGGCTAATTGATTTGATTAGAAGATGTCGGGATTGTCTAAATAGTAGATAGGGTTAGAAAATTTTAAATGAAAAGCTATATGTATTACACTATTAAATTAATTTCAAAATTAGAAATGTGGAATGATTTGGGCTAGAGGGTGTGTATACCAATCTCATACACACAAACTAAATTTCTATTTGTCTTTGTAGAGGAAGATTAAGATTTTCTCCAACCAAAACAACTCTATTTCTCCCTGAGAAAAACTTTTACAATTTCTAATCAAATTGATTAGAGCGAATTCAATAATAATCAATGATATAAATGGTTATATCGATTATTTGATTTAATTTTGAAGCCTAAATAAACGTGATGAGAACAGTCTTTATCACTACCCTAGAAAGCAATTCAAACGTAGAAAGCCTCATTTAAATAGCAATTAACTATTGCTGTTGTTAAAAACATTCCATAAAATAATTTATTAAAATAATTCCTGGGAACCAATCCTAGGATTCTGGTTGCTA
>JBILPO010000387.1:0-2842 GCA_044373805.1 Pelobium sp. | reverse complement strand
AAAGAAGTTACTTTAAATTCAACAGATGTAACTAACCAATACAAAATAGTTAGCGGCTTATTAGGCTCTAAATCTTATTATATGGAACTATATAGCAATACTACGCTAAGAGGGTATGATATTTATAATACTAAAGCCCCTTTTTCTGGTGTTATTGTTGATTTGAGAGATATAGAAAACAGACCAAATATTTTAGTTGATACTTTACCTGTAGTGCCTTCTGGCAGTACTATTATACTTAAAAGAGGCTTAGTTTATAATGTTCCAGCCGCTTATGATTTAGATAGAACAGTAATCATTGTAAGTGGAGATGATTTATTAAATCCCAACCAAGCCACTATAAACTTAGTTTCAAATTTTAATGTCAAAGCTAGTAGCAACATAGATTCTATTGTTTTTAGAAATGTGAGATTAAGAAGCGATAGTTATTCTGGTAAATATGTGATGAATATCAGCAAAGCCGGAAACATTGATAAAATTAAATTTGATGGTTGTAACGCTGCTGTTTTTAGAGGGCTGGTTAGGCTACAAACAGCTGTTATTAATGTAAATACTTTTGAGGTTAATAATTGCGTAATTGATAGCATTAGCAATTACGGTGTGATAAATGTAGATAACGTCAATTGTAAAGTCAATGATTTTGTTTTCAAAAACTCTACATTTTACAGAGTAGAAAAATTTATTACCAGCAGACAGAATTCTAATTCTATTTTAGTAGAGAATTGTACATTTAATGAAGCTCCATTTGGCGGTAACTACCTAATAGACTTTAGTCAAAGCGCAACCAATAACATTACTGCAGGTATTAAATTTTATAATAATATTTTAGGTGTAGGATACAATAATAATGGCATTGTGGCTGTTAGGGGATTTAGGGCTAATGCAAGTGTAAATGTAGATGTAAGTAACTGTTTTACGCTGTCTGATTATGCGAATACCTCTAATCCCTTTCCAAATATAACGGCTTACACAAAACCATCCACAGACGTTTTTACCAATCCTGGTGCTTTTAATTTTAAAATTAAAGATGCTAGCTTTCCTGGGAAAAATTCAGCCGGAGACCCGCGTTGGAGATAAAATTTTAAGGGGTGTGATTTAAATTGCACCCTTTTTTTATTAAATAATATAGGGAATGAAAAAAAAGTATTTTTCTATTATAGGAATTGCATTGGTATGTTTTTTTACTAATTGTAAAAAAAGCAACAAAGCTTCGGGAGATGTAACCTTGCCGGTAGTAGTCCCACCTGTAGTGGCGCCACCTGCCACAGATGATAAGCCCGTAAAAGTTACAGAAACTGCTTTCGCTTTTCCTGGTGCAGAAGGTGCCGGAAAAAATACAATTGGCGGCAGAGGAGGCAGAGTAATCAAAGTCACCAACTTAAACGATTCAGGGGCAGGAAGTTTGAGAGCAGCAATAGATGCAACTGGTGCTAGAATTATTGTTTTTGAAGTTTCGGGCAATATCAAGCTTAAAAGTAAATTACAAATTAAAAATGGAAGCGTTACTATTGCTGGGCAAACAGCCCCCGGAGATGGTATTTGTATTCAAGATTATGAGACTAATATCGCTGCTAGTAATGTGATTATCCGCTACATGAGGTTTAGATTAGGTGATACCAATGTAGCAACCATTGAAAGTGACGCTCTTTGGGGTAGAGAAATCGAAAATATAGTTATAGATCATTGTTCTATAAGCTGGTCTATAGACGAAGTTGCATCTTTTTATCACAATAAGAATTTCACCATGCAGTGGTGTATCATTTCAGAAAGCATGAATAACTCTGGCCATACTAAAGGGGCTCATGGTTACGGAGGAATATGGGGAGGTAGTCCTGCAACCTTTCATCATAATTTATTAGCTCATCATACCAACAGAAATCCAAGATTTGACGGCGGATTAAGATACAGTAACGGTAGCGGTACAGGCGTAGGTAAATACGGCATAGATAAGGTTGATTATAGAAATAACGTAGTATATAACTGGAGTGGTAATAGTACCTATGGAGGAGAAAACGGAGAATATAATATTGTAAATAATTACTACAAATATGGTCCTGCAACTCCAACCAACAGAAGAAATCGCATCATGCAAATTTCTAAAGATAATGCAACAGGAGCGCCAAACCCTAGTGTTTATGGCGTAGGTTATGGTGCTTTTTATATCACTGGAAATTATGTTTTCGGAAACCCTACAGTTACTTCTGATAACTGGAGTGGCGGCGTAGATTTTGATTCGGGAATTACTAAAGTAATGGCACAAAAATCTTCACCTTTTGATATTTTAACTATTCCGGTACATACAGCAGAGCAAGCTTATGCTAAAGTTTTAGAATACGCAGGTGCAAGTTTAAAACGTGATTTAATTGATATAAGAATCGCGGGAGAAGTAAGAGATGGGATCACCACTTTTAATGGATCTGTATCAGGACTTAAAGGAATAATTGACAAACAAACTGATGTAGGCGGTTGGCCAACGTTACAATCTTTAAGTCCGCTTTTAGATACCGACGGTGACGGAATGCCTGATGCTTGGGAAATAGAAAGAAAAATTAGTCATACAGTAGCAAATTCAAGTGCCCAAGACCTCAGTTCAGGGTATGATAATGTGGAGGTTTACATCAATAGTTTGGTAAAAGCAATCAGTGATAATCAATATAAATAAATGAATTTGAGATTTTTAGCATTTGCTTATTTTTCCTTTTTCGCTTTTGGCGGATTAGCGTTTGCTCAAACAATCGCTTTCCCTGGCGCTGAGGGCTTTGGTAAATACACAGCCGGAGGCAGAGGAGGTAAAATTTATATAGTTACCAATTTAAATGATGATGGCGAAGGAAGTTTTAGG
>JBILPO010000038.1:0-9970 GCA_044373805.1 Pelobium sp. | reverse complement strand
ACCAGTATGTCTGATAAAAAACATCATTTCTTTGATTAAATCGGCTCTACCAACTACTACCCCACCTAAAACTCGGCCTTGCCCATCCATGTATTTAGTTGCAGAATGACTCACAATATCTACTCCATAAGCAATTGGTTTTTGCAAATAAGGTGTTGCAAAGCAATTATCTACATTAATAATGATATGAGGATATTTCTCTTTTATTTTACACAACAATTCTAAATCTACCAACTCTAAACCCGGGTTAGAAGGTGTCTCTAAAAAAATCATTTTGGTATTTGGCAGAATAGCTTTCTCTAAATCTCCCGGATTTGCAGCATCAACGTAGGTTGAAGTAATGCCCCAACGTGGAAATAAAGTAGTTAACAACTGATGCGTGGAGCCAAAAATAGAACGAAAAGATACAATGTGATCTCCAGATTTTAACAATCCGGCAAAGGAGGCAAAAACGCCCGCCATACCTGATGCGAAAGCTAAACCTGCTTCGGCACCTTCTAAGTCACAAACTTTGTCAATAAACTCGGTTGTATTTGGATTAGAATATCTTGAATAAATATTCCCCTGTTGCTCATCCGCAAAAATAGCTCTGCCTTGTTCTGCATCATCAAAAATAAAACTAGACGTTAGGTATAAAGGTGTGGAATGCTCTCTATTTGATGACCTTGGCGTTTGCGTTCTGATGAGTTTAGATTCTTCTTTCATTATATTAAGTTGTCAGTTTTTTTTCGTCAGTTGCTAGTTGACGGGTGTAAGTTTTTGGGATTAAGTTAAAAGTTTATATTCCATTCAGACTACGATATACCGTCTGCGGAATTTATTTAAACCGCTCTTTTAGGTATACTCCGGTATAGGAATCCTCTTTTTCAATTAATTCTTCTGGTGTGCCTTCAAAAACTAAATCGCCACCATCATCTCCTCCTTCTGGACCTATATCAATTACCCAATCGGCACATTTTATCACATCCATATTGTGTTCAATTACAATAATAGTGTTCCCTTGCTCTATCAAAGCGTCAAAAGATTTCATCAATTTTTTGATATCATGAAAATGTAAACCTGTTGTTGGTTCGTCAAAAATAAATAATGTTTTATTACTATTGTTGCCTTTAATAAGAAAAGACGCCAATTTTATACGCTGTGCCTCACCACCAGATAAAGTATTAGA
This sequence comes from Pelobium sp., assembly GCA_044373805.1. GTDB lineage: Bacteria > Bacteroidota > Bacteroidia > Sphingobacteriales > Sphingobacteriaceae > Pseudopedobacter. The sequence goes on along the minus strand of JBILPO010000038.1, from coordinate 8,802 downwards.
TGATTGCCCCAAATGTACATAGCCCAATCCTACTTCTGCTAAAGGCTTAATTTTGTTAAGAATCTTTTGTTCATCAGCAAAAAAGATAATGGCTTCATCAATGGTCATTTCTAAAACTTCAGCAACATTTTTGTCTTTATATGTTACGTCTAAAACATGTTGCTTAAAACGTTGTCCCCCACAAGATTCGCAAGGCAAATAAATATCTGCCATAAATTGCATCTCTATTTTCACTTCTCCCTCGCCTTGGCAAACATCACATCGGCCACCTTCTACGTTAAAAGAAAATGCCGCTGGTTTTAATCCTGCAGCTTTTGCCGCTCCCTGACTAGAAAATAAAGCCCTAATTTCATCCCAAGCTTTCACGTAAGTCACCGGATTAGACCTTGACGACCTTCCTATTGGGTTTTGATCAACCATTTCTACCTGCGAAATACTGTTTAAAGCACCTTCAATCCCATCATAAAAACCAGTTTGCTCACCAGAATAATTACCTATTACTTTTTGCAAAGCAGGAAATAAAATTCTTTTCACCAATGATGTTTTGCCTGAACCAGAAACTCCTGTTACCGCAGTTAAAATATGTAGCGGAAATTTAACATCAATATTTTTTAAATTATTTTCTCTGGCGCCTTTAATCTCAATAAAATCAGTAGGTTTTCTCCTTCTTTTAGGAATTTCAATTTGCTCTCTACCACTTAAATATTTTCCGGTGAGGCTATGCTCATCTGTTAAAATGTCCTTATAATTCCCCGAGTAAACAAGCTCTCCTCCTAAAGTACCTGCTTCTGGCCCTATATCAATTAAATGATCTGCGGCTTGCATCATTTCTTCTTCATGCTCTACCACCAAAACGGTGTTGCCCACATCTCTTAAAGATTTTAAAACGCCAATTAACCTATTAGTATCTTTTGGGTGTAACCCGATGCTTGGCTCGTCTAAAACATAAATGGAGCCCACTAATGAACTTCCTAAAGAGGTAGCCAAATTAATTCTTTGCGATTCTCCGCCTGATAATGTATTAGATAAACGATTTAAAGTGAGGTATCCTAAACCCACCTCGTTTAAAAACAAAATTCTATTTCTAATCTCTAAAATAAGTCTTTTAGAAATTTTTTGCTGTTGCTCGTCTAATTCTAAATCGTCAAAAAAGGTTAAAGCTTTTTTTAACGGCATTAAAACAATGTCAGTAATAGAATGGCCATCAATCTTTACGTAGGTAGCATCTGGCCTTAGCCTGCTGCCTAAGCAATCAGGACAGTTGGTTTTTCCGCGATAGCGAGATAACATAACACGATATTGTATCTTATAGGTTTGCTCTTCTAAAAATTTGAAGAAGTCATCTAAACCTTTAAAATATTTATTTCCTTTCCAAAGTAGTTTTTTCTCGGCATTGGTTAATTGACTTACCGAACGGTGTATTGGGAAATCGAATTTTATAGAATTGGCAACTAACACGTCTAACCATTCTTTCATTTTTTCGCCTCTCCATGGAGCAATGGCTCCATCATAAACTGACTTTGATTTATCTGGAATCACCAAATCTTCATCAATACCCATTACCTTGCCATAACCTTCGCACTTTGGACAAGCTCCGTAAGGATTATTGAAACTGAAAAAATTAGGACTTGGCTCTTCAAATTTAATTCCGTCTAGCTCAAAGCGATCAGAGAAATGCTTTCTTCTGCCTTCAAAATCAACATAACAGTCGCCTTTACCTTCAAAAAAAGCTGTTTGAACAGAGTCACCCATACGGCTGACCGTTTCTTCTTCCTGATTGGTGACTATTCTATCAATCAAGATTAAGACTTTATGCTCATCTTCAACTTCTTTGTTTTCAATGGTTTCATCTTCTAAAAGTTCTTCAACTTTTCTGATTTCGTCTTTTATAGATACTCTCGAAAATCCTTTCTGCAGCAACACTGCCAGTTCTTCTTTTAAAGTTCTTTGGTTATGAGGATATAGTGGGCATAAAATAGTGATGGTACTTTCTTTTGGCAAAGCCGATAAATAATTCACTACATCAGTTACCGAATCCTTTTTCACCAATTGACCTGAAATTGGTGAAATGGTCTTTCCAATTCTACTAAAAAGCAGCTTAAGATAATCGTAAATCTCTGTTGAAGTCCCAACTGTAGAACGAGGATTTGAGGTTATTACCTTTTGTTCAATGGCAATTGCGGGAGCTATCCCTTTGATATAATCAACATCTGGCTTATTCATTCTGCCTAAAAACTGACGGGCATAAGAAGACAAACTTTCTACATATCTTCTTTGTCCTTCTGCATATAAAGTATCAAAAGCTAATGATGATTTTCCTGAGCCGGACATCCCCGTAATGACTACCAATTTGTTTTTTGGAATGGCAACATCAATATTTTTCAGATTATGTACCCTGGCTCCTTTAATTATAATATTCTTTTGTGGATCTTTTTCTTCTTCTTTCATCTCAAAATTCTCAGCTCTCTTCTATCTTAAACAATTTCTATGGATTTTGTTTAGCGCTACAAAAATAGTGGTAATATCTATCTTTTCTCTATTCCTAAAAAAATTGACTTTACTTTTAATATTTGGTTAAATTATTGTGTCATTTACATAAACAACTGCGTAATTAACTTTTTTCTACATATAAACAAGAAATAAAATTATCATGAAAATGTTATTTTACAGTATTAAATATTTCAAAATACTTTATAATCATTTTTATATTTTGTTTTTTGTAAAATTATTATTTCATTTGATGCTGTAAATAATATTAGTTCAATTTCAAACATAGGAGAAAACATATAGAAGATACTCTACTCACTTTTAAGATTAATTTAGAAAGAATTTAAAGTAGGAGTAATTATGAACTTTCAACTAAAAACCGACCAGGAATTGGTACACCTTTACATTAAAGGAAATGAAATTGCGCTATCAAATCTCATCACGAGACACAAATCAAGAATTTATACTTCCATATATCTTTTAGTTAAAGACGAGTTTTTAGCAGAGGATATTTTTCAGGATACTTTTATTAAAGTGATTAAAACTTTGAAAGCAGGAAGGTATAATGAAGAGGGAAAATTTTTGCCTTGGGTATTAAGAATAGGCCATAATTTAGTTATTGATTATTTTAGAAAAGAAAAGCGTTCTCCTGTAATTACTAACGGAGATGGTTTTGATATTTTTGATGTGCTTGGCATTCATGACGAAAGCATTGAAGAAAAAATGGTGAAGCAACAAACATTTGATGATCTTAAAGCTCTAATTCATCTATTACCTTCAGAACAAAAAGAAGTTTTGATAATGAGACATTATGGAGATTTAAGTTTTAAAGAAATTGCAGATCTAACAGACGTAAGTATTAACACCGCCTTAGGTAGAATGAGGTATGCTCTTAATAACTTACGTAAAATGATGGTAAGCAAGGAATTAACCCTAAAAAATTAATTTTAACTTTTTATTATGAAATAAAATATTAAACAAGGATACGCGTTTCTATTCTATAATAAACAAATTAAGCGTATGATAGAAACTGTTACTCCTACTTCAAATTCAATTTTAGACAATGAAACTGATGAGATGATGTCGGTATTTACCGAGTCAGAAATTGATTTTTATGAAAGTATCAAACCTTCATTAAATCAGTTGGCAAAAAATCCTTCATCAGAAAGTGTTCAGAATATTTTGAACATCTCAAAATCATTGTAATTAATTGCAATTCGAAACAAAAAAGAGGTCAATTAATTGACCTCATTTTTGTTTTATATCTGTTTAGATTTTTCACGTTGCTTTTTGTAGATTTTTACCGCAATCATAATTACGACAGCAAATGCCATTAAGCCTAAAAGGCCGTAAAGCCAATCTATTGCGCTTTTTAGGATTACCGTAAAAACAATAGCTACCAAGAAAATAGTAGCTAATTCATTCCAGAATCTTAACTGAGTACTGGTCATCCAAAACTTTCCTCTTTTTAATTGGGAAATAATATTTTGACAAATTACGTGGTAAATACTTAAACCTGCCACAAAACTAAGTTTAACCATCATCCAATCTGTTTCTAAAAGCAGCGGGTTAAGATAAAGCATCCATAAACCTGCGACTACAGAAAGCGCCATTGCTGGGGTTGTAATGATATTCCATAGCTTAGATTCCATCACTTCAAATTGCTTTTGAAGAATTAATCGTTCAAGCTCGGGTTTCAAATTTGCTTCGGTATGATAGATAAACAACCTCACAATGTAAAACAAGCCTGCCATCCAGCTAACTACAAATATAATGTGAACGGCTAAAATGTATCTGTACATTTTTTTTAGTTTTTTTAATGGCTAGTTTGTTTGGTGATTATTTAAATCTAAAATCGATAAAACTTGATTGATAACCAAGTAAACTAATTTCTAACAAAAAATCACCTAAATACTAAAAATCTAATATCGAAATTCTTTTACCACATCTATGGCATATTTTACATGATCAAAAGGAATATCAGGCATAATACCATGGCCTAAATTAAAGATAAATCCATTTTCTCCTCTCATACGTTCAAACAATCTGTGAATTCTATCTTTAATTACGTGTTTATCAGCATATAAAATATGAGGATCTAAATTTCCTTGAACAGCAATATTTGATGGTAAACGATACTTAATATCTTTCAAATCGGCATTCCAATCTACAGAAATCACATCTGGTTTAGCTTCGGCCATTAGAGGTGCAAAAACCGAGCTTCCTTTACAAAAAGAAATTACAGGAATATCCTTTCTATTCAGTTTTGAAATAATATCTACATTATATTGATGCGAGAATTCGGTATAATCATCCCAGCTTAATGCCAATGCCCAACTATCAAATAATTGAACAGCATTTACTCCTGCTGCAATTTGAAGATTCAAATAATCAGTAGTAACTTTTGCAATTTTACTTAATAAGCGATGGGCTAGTTCAGGCTCATTATGGATAAATAATTTAGTAAGCTTAAAATCTTTTGAAGAGCCTCCTTCTATTAAATAACTCATAACTGTAAACGGAGCACCTGCAAAACCAATTAACGGAATAGAACCATTTAGCCTTTGCTGAATTACTTTTATTGCGTTGGCTACATATTGCAATTTATCAGAAACTTCCACTTCTAAAGCATCAATATCTTTTGCATTCCTTATAGGATTACTAAACCTTGGGCCAACACCTTGCGTAAAACTTAAATCGCCACCCATTGCCTCGGCAGTTACCAGTATATCAGAGAATAAAATGGCGGCATCAATTCCTAATAAATCTACTGGCAACATGGTTACATCAGCAGCAATTTCTGGTGTTTTACACATCTCCAAAAAGGAATACTTGTTCTTAATTTCCCAATACTGAGGCATAAAACGACCCGCCTGACGCATCATCCAAACCGGTGGACGCTCTGTTTTTTCTGAAAATGCTGCTTTAATAAATAAGGAATTGTTCATTTAAATTTTTTGTAGTTCTTTCTCTATATTACTTAATATACTCTTATACTTCTCTGTTAAGGGCAATTTATCTGCTTGCCTAATCCAAATCAGGCCTTTTTCTTTATCTTGATTTCTTAAACTGATGTTAGCTAAGTGCATTAAAGCTACGCCTAAATCACTCGCTCTCAAGCCCAAAACTGCTGCTTTTCCTAAATGAAACTCTGCATTTTGATAATCGAGTTGATTAATGGCTATACTTCCCAATAAAAACTCATAGTAGGCTTTTCGTATTTTTTTTAAATATTCTGGATTTTGAATAGACAGAAGAAGCATTTTAGCTTTATCGTAGTTTTTTAGTTTATACTGTTTGGCGGCTAAAACAACTGTACCTTCTTTAAAGTACCCCCAAATTACTATCCCGACAAACATTAAACATAAAGCAAAAACTTCATATACTTTTAGGTATACAGCCAAACCTGCAACTAAAAATAACAAACCACAAACTGCTATTCTTGCCGAATTACTGAACATATTTGATTAATGTCCGTCGGTAAATTTATACCCTACACCACGAATAGAATGGAAATAAATCGGATTTTTTTGATCTGGTTCAAAATATTTTCTAAAAGTAAGAATGAAATTATCAATGGTTCTGGTAGATGGGTAAACATCATAGTTCCACACCGTTTCTAAAATTTGTTCTCTAGAAACTGCTTCATTTTTACGCTCAATTAAAAGCTTTAGAAGCATCGTTTCTTTTTTAGTCAATGGGGTAACTGTGCCATCATCATTCTTTAATTCAAAAGAATTAAAATAAATCGTTTTATCACCAATTTTGTAGGAATTGATTTCTTTTAAATCATCACCTTTCATACTTCTTTTGATGAGGTTGTGCACTCTTAAAATCAATTCTTCTAGGTTAAAAGGCTTAGTTAGATAATCATCAGCTCCTTTTTTTAATCCCATAATCCTATCTTCAGAAGTGTTTTTTGCAGTTAAAAACATGATAGGAACCTCACTATTTTCTAGCCTTATCGTTTCAGCCACTTGAAAACCATCAATTTCTGGCACCATCACATCTAAAATAATGAGATTAAATTTCTCTTCCTTATAGACTTTCAGAGCTTTTTTACCATCAGTAACAGCTCTTACAAAAAAACCTTCCATTTCGAGGTTCAATTTGATGGCTTCAAGCAAATGCTCTTCGTCTTCCATCAATAAAATTCTTTGTTTTACAGACATTTTCTTTTTATTTATTCAAAAGAAACCTCAAAAACCGTTCCTCTTGGTTGGTTATTTTTAACTTTTATTTGTGCTTGATGATGATCAAGTACTTGCTTTACAATAAATAAACCCAAACCAGTACCTTTAGTTTTACGAGTGTTTTCACTTCCTACTCTATAAAATTTATTAAATATCTTAGGTTTCTCTTCATCAGGTATACCAATCCCTAAATCAGCTACTTTAAAGCATACCTTTCCATTACTTTTTCGATGTAAATCTACATGAACAGGCATACAATCTGGTGAATATTTCACTGCATTCTCAATTAAATTAGTGACTACAGAAGCCATTGCAAATCTATCCGCCGTAATATAAACATTTGGATCTATAGCAGTAATTATTGCTTCTTTGCTGCAAACATGAATTTGCAACCTCGAAACAATTTTCTCTACCAATTCTGATAGGTTTAATTCTTCTTTAGGAAAGCTATAAGATTTGTTTTCGATTTTAGTAGCCAACAACATATTCTCGACCAAATCATCCAATCGCTCAATATCTAACAAAGATTTACTAATAAAATCACGTTGTTGCTCTCGGTCTAATTCTCTTTTATGAATAGTTTGGAGATAAAGTTTTATAGAAGCTAAGGGCGATTTTAATTCGTGGGTTACAGAGAGTAAAAAGTTTTTTTGTTGATTACTTATTTTTTTATCCTTATTAATTGCTTGATGAAGCTTATAAATTCCAAAACTCATGAGAGAAATAAAGACAAATCCCTCACCCATTACCATTCCTCTTCTTGTGGGTTCTAATTCAATAAGAAGGTTTGCCCACCAAAAAAGTTGGGCAAAAACATAAAAAACAAGTGCATAAAATATGGCAATTGGTTTTGAAGACATGTTTATCGGTTCTTAAAAACTATATCAAGACTTTCAAAGATAGCTCTTTTAGCCTTCTCTAAATCTATTTTACTATGCGCAGCAGAAACAAAGCCTACCTCATAGCCAGACGGACCTAAATAAATACCACGATTAAGTAACTCCCTATGCATCATTTTAAACTTTTCCATACTTGAAGCATCAATATCTTCCGCAGTTTGGATTTTTTCTTTTTCAGTAAAAGCAAACCAAAAAATTGATCCTATTTGAAAGACCTTAAACTTGTAGTTTTTAGAAGTCGCATAACGCTGAATAGCATCTGTAAATTCTAAAGTTTTTTGATTCATTTCTTTATAAAAACCAGCTTTCAAAAGTTCTGTTAGTTGGGCAATTCCTGCAGACATGGCAACGGGATTACCTGATAAAGTTCCAGCTTGATACACTCGTCCTTCAGGAGAAATATGAGACATAATTCCATTAGAAGCACCATACGCCCCAACAGGTAAACCTCCACCAATTATTTTTCCATAGGTAATAATATCTGGTCTAACATTATAATAGCCTGCAGCACCTTCAAAACCTACTCTAAAACCAGATATTACTTCATCAAAAATTAATAACGAACAATTTTGATCGCATATTTCTCTTAAAAAATCTAAAAAATCTTGATTTTGAAGTAAAAGCCCATTATTTGCGGGCACAGGCTCTATAATTACACAAGCAATTTGCTCTTGAAATTGTTCAAATGCAGCTTTAACTGCTTCCTTATTGTTTAAAGAAACAACAATAGTTTCATCAGCGTAAGCTTTAGGAATTCCAGCCGAAGATGTCTCCCCAAATGTCACCAATCCAGACCCTGCTTTTACTAAAAGCGCATCGGTATGACCATGATAACAGCCTTCAAATTTGATGATTTTATCTCTTTTGGTTACGCCTCTCGCTAAACGGATGGCAGACATTACAGCCTCTGTACCAGAGCTTGTAAACCTAATTTTATCTATGTACTTATTATTTTTAATAATGAGCTCAGCAAGCTCATTTTCTAATGCAGTTGGGGCGCCAAAAGACATTCCATTTTGCATTACTTCAATTACTTTCTCTCTAATTTTTGGATGGTTGTGGCCCAAAATTAATGGCCCCCAAGAACCACAAAAATCAATAAATTCATTTCCATCAGCATCCCATAGCCTAGAACCATCGCCCCTTTCTATAAATAAAGGCGTTCCATAAACTGATTTGAAAGCTCTTACAGGAGAGTTAACTCCTCCAGGAAAATAATTTTT
>JBILPO010000386.1:0-2845 GCA_044373805.1 Pelobium sp. | reverse complement strand
AGGCGTTGAACTGAAAAAAACGCTTGTTAATTTCAGTTCAACGCCTGCTACAGAGGTGTTTTCTATTCTTGAAAAAAAATACGAGGTGAAAATTTCTTATGCCGACAGCATTTTAAAAAATAAAGTAATCACTTATGCTAATCAAAGTAGCACCTTGGCAGAGGTATTAGATCATATTTCAGAAAAATTAAATATAGATTTTCAATTGATAAGTGATCGCTACATAGTTGCTACCCAAGGTAATTTATTCCAAAATGCTTCTAGGCAATTAGCTGAAGTAGTAATTACACGTTATTTAACATCTGGCATCACAAAAAATAAGGATGCAAGTTTTACTTTAAAACCAAAGCAATTAGAGATTTTGCCTGGTTTAACAGAAGCCGATGTATTAGAAAGTATTCAAGAATTACCGGGAGTAATTAGTCCAACAGAAACTGCAACTGGCTTAATTGTTCGTGGAGGAAATTCAGATGAAAACCAGGTGATTTGGGATGGGATAAACATTTATCATAACGGTCATTTATTTGGGATGATCTCGGCATTTAATCCAAATATTACGCAAAATGTGACCTTTATTAACAAAGGAACTAATCCTCGATACGGTGATAGGATTTCTAGCGTAATAGATATTTCTACTGATAATGCTTTAGTAGAAAAAGCAAAAATTGGTTTTGGGCTAAACGGTGTGAGTGGAGATGCATATATATATACCCCCTTAGTAAAAGATAAGTTAAGTTTAATGCTGTCTTACCGAAAATCTTACGAAGGGATTTTTGAAACCAGCACTTTTGAAAAACTTGAGCAAAAAATATATCAGAATACAAAAATTTACGATAACGATGACTCTGAAGAGTCAATTTATTTTAGAGATTATAATATCAAATTAAACTACGTATTAAATAAGAATAATTTTCTTTCGGCAAGTTTCATCCATATTGATAATGATTTGGAACATAATAATACTTTAAGCGATGATGAATCTTTCCGTGATGTTTTAGATACAGAAAATAATGGTTACAGTTTAAACTGGGAGAAAAGATGGAGCAGTAATATTAAACAATACAGTAAAATTAGTCGCTCTAACTATCTTTTAAACTATAACTTTATTAAAATTGAAGATGAAACCCCGCTATCAGATTTTAAAAAGGAAAACCAAATTAAAGACACCGATTTTTTAACCGAGTTGGCCATACAGTCTAAATCAAACAATAAAATTAGTTTAGGTTACCAATTAACAAATAAAAATGTGAGCTATTCTTTCACAGAAACCACCAATTTGCAATATGTTTTAGATAGCAAAAGAGCAACAGTGAATACCCATGCGCTTTATGGCAATTATTCTGTAAGGAGTTTAAAATCTATTGATGTTGATTTAGGTTTAAGAACTAATTATTACCGTGAATTAGGAGAAATAAAAGTAGAACCTAGGTTTTTAGCACTAAAAAACATTACCGATTATTTAAAATTACAAGTAACTGGTGAAATAAAAAATCAAATTATCAGCCAAATTGAAGAGACCGTTTTAAGTGATTTACCTTTAGAAAATAAACTTTGGAGATTAGCAGATGGGAGCAATGCATCGCCCATTATCAACAGCAAACAGGTATCTGTTGGGTTGCTTTTTCATAAAAATGGCTGGAGCTTTGATCTTGATACTTATTATAAGAAGGTAACCGGAATTTCAACCCTTTCTTTAGGCTTTTTAAATAGTAACTTAAATAGATTTCATGACGGGAAGCAAAAAATTATTGGCTCTGATTTATACATAAAGAAAGACTTTAATACTATAAAAACATGGATTAGCTATTCTTTTAACAATATAGATAATCAGTTTAACGGAATAAATAACAACGTTTCTTTTACATCCGGGAATGAAATTAAACAGGCACTATCTATTTCAGGTGCTTACAAAACACAAAAATTTCAAATAGCATTGGGTTGGAAATGGCACATTGGCAAACCATACTCTATGTCAACCATAGATCCATTAAATGGTAATGTAATTTTTAATGGGATAAATACTGGTAACTTACCAAATTATCATCGTTTAGATTTATCAGCAGTGTATAATTTTTCCATTTCAAGTTTATCAAATATTAATGGGAAAATTGGTTTTTCTATCAGGAACCTCTACAATCAGAAAAATCATTTAAGTAAAGAATATTTAGGTAATAATATCCCCAATGACCCTATTATAGTGATAGATAAATATTCACTAAGCTTAGTCCCAAATTTTTTACTTAGATTCTATTGGTAAGCTTCAAGAAAATTAAAGGAAGCTCAAATCCTTTTAATAGGTATCGTGAATGTAAGTTAATATCCTTTCTACCTCTCCTCTAATTTCTGGGGTTGGGCGAATAAAATTATTATTCATGTAAGAGAACAGATATTTCTTTCCTGATTTACCTACCAAGTACCCGCTCAAGCTATAATTATTAGATAAACTACCCGATTTTGCGAATACAAAAGATGATGAACTGGATTTAAACATGTTTCTTAAAGTGCCAGACTTACCGCCATTGGGTAACAAGCTAAACAATCTCTCTTCATCACCCACTTTATCATAAATATTTTGAAGAAGCGCCACCATATCTCTTGGCGTAAAAAGATTTAATCTTGATAATCCAGAGCCGTCTACCCATTGTACTTTATCGGGCAAACTGCTTAAATACTTTTCAGAAGCTATTTTAATCAACTCTTTGGTATTCATATTTAAATGATTTGCTGCTGCACAATTCAGTAAAATTTCTTCTGCAATAAAATTATCACTTGGCTGTAGCATGTGTTTGTATAAACTATCAGCTTTTAAGCTATATAATACTTTTGCTTGGGCTGGTATTGGTCG
>JBILPO010000037.1:0-9983 GCA_044373805.1 Pelobium sp. | reverse complement strand
GTTGAACAAGTTTTTCAACAGTTAAGCATTGCTGCTCCCTATTTAGAGTTGATAGAGGAATTTACCCTCACTGAAGTGCTAGAATTTCATTTTAACTTTAAAACAAGGTTAAACAACTTGACTAATAAAGATTTAATTGAGCTGCTTAATATGGATAGCAGTAAAAACAAGCAATTAAAATATTTTTCATCGGGTATGAAACAACGGGTTAAATTAATTTTAGCGCTTTGCGCTGATACGCCTTTGCTTTTATTAGATGAACCTACTTCTAATTTAGATGATCAAGGAATTAACTGGTATAAAGATTTGGTAGCTAAATTCACCTCCAACAGATTAGTTATTGTTTGCTCTAACCAAGCCCATGAATATGAGTTTTGCACTCATCAGTTATTAATTTCTGATTATAAAAATTAATAATACCCGAGAGAATAATCGTTTGGGCGTTTTAACACGCTGTCCGCTATATCTTTTTGGAAAAAAACCAAAAAGGATGCCGCTACCATCATTAATGCTCATAAAAAAGTGAAATCCATAACGCCCTCAGTTAAACTCAAATTTATGACCTCTCGTTTAAAGACTAAACAGAAGTTACTTTAAGCTTTATTTTGGTAACATTATTGTTCCATCATTAATTGCTTGTTTTTATAATTTAAACACATCATTTTAAGTCTATTTAAATTATACCTCTAACCCTATTGCATTTGTCAAAAATTAATAACACCTTTGCACTCCCAAAATAATCCGTTTTTTATTGCGTTTTAGGTTGATTATAATAAATATAAAGAGTAAAAATTTTTTCATATAAGTTTAGGTTTAGGTTGATAGAACGGTCTCATTTTCTGAAAAGAAATAGAGGCCGTTTGTTTTTTGGGAGACTTTAATATCTTTTGTAACTTTAGAATTTTACCGTCATTTCAAATAAATATAATTAATTTCCATAAAAATTAAATGATAAGCCCCCTTTGATTAAACAAAAGCTTAGAGCTATAGCGATAGAAAAGCGCCGATCTCTACCAAGAGCAGATTATTGGAACTTAAATGATCAGATTATAGCACAGTTTAAACTTTTTAACTGGTCGGATTTTAATTATGTACACCTTTTTTTACCTATTAAAGAAAAAAACGAAGTCGATACTTTTGAGATTCTTTCCTTTTTTAAGACAAATTATCCTGATTTAAAAATTGTGGTGCCCAGAACACACTTTGCAGAATTGAGTCTCGCTCATGTACTTTTTGATCATGAACATACGATATTAAGAAAAAATAAACATCAAATTCCAGAGCCTTTGTATGGCCAAATTATTCCTGTAAACCTAATTGATGTCGTAATTGTCCCTCTTCTAACATTTGACCTTGAGGGAAATAGGGTGGGCTATGGCGCTGGTTTTTATGATCGCTTTTTAAGAGACTGCCGACCAGATATTTTAAAAATTGGATTGTCCTTTTACCCTCCAGAAAACGACCTTATTGATACCAATGAGTTTGACATCAAGCTTACGCACTGCATCACCCCTCATAAAACTTACGTTTTTTAAATTCCTTATTGTTCTTAAAACAACAAAATTCTAGTCTTAGAATTTTATAACACTTTCATCTTTAAAATTTCCTGCTATATTTGCTGAATCAATAAGGGGTGCCTTGTTTGTGTAAATATTAGGATAAATGCTAGCTCATATCCTAACACAAATGCAAAAACAGGCTGAGAACATACCCATTTTGGAAGTTATAAGTGATAAGTAATTAAGTGGTAAGTTGCAATACTTACAACCTAAAACCTAACAACCTATAACCTTCAAATACACCTGATCCGGATAATGCCGGCGTAGGGAATAGGTAGAAGTTAAATATTTTGAAAATGGTTTACCCCTAAACCAGGTTCTTTAACTTAAAAATTTAAATACATTGAAAAAATTTACAATCACAGCCTTCATGGCCATTCTATGCCCTTTTGTTCTTTGGGCCCAATTCTCTTTACAAGGAAAAATAACCAGTGGAGAAAATCAACAATTATTAGCCGGCGCTACTTTAAGCTTAGATAATAGCTTATTTACCAATCAAACTAATGAAAATGGGGATTTCCTTTTTAAAAATCTAAAAAAAGGCACTTATACCTTAAAAGCAAGCTATGTTGGGTTTAAAACCCAAGAAATTAAGCTGGTTTTAGATGCCAACAAAACCCTTAACATTAGCTTAACTAAAAGCACATTATTAACAGATGAAGTAATAGTTAGCGCCACTAGAGCATCAGAAAACTCGGCAACTACCTTTAAAAATTTATCTAAAGAAGATTTGGAGAAAAATAACTTTGGGCAGGATTTGCCATTTTTGCTCAACCAAACGCCAGGTGCCGTAATTTACTCTGATGCAGGCGCAGGAATTGGTTATACCGGAATTCGTATCAGAGGGTCTGATCCAACTCGTATCAACGCAACTATTAACGGAATCCCTTATAACGATACCGAAAGTCAGGGTACTTTTTGGGTAAATTTGCCTGATTTTGCTTCCTCTGTAGATAATATCCAGATTCAACGTGGAGTAGGCACTTCCACTAACGGAGCGGGCGCTTTCGGCGGAAGCTTAAATATCCAAACCACTACTTTATCAGATTCTGCTTATGGCGAAATAAACAGTTCGGCAGGTTCTTATCAAACCCTAAAAAACACTTTAAAATTAGGAACTGGATTAATTAACGGGAAATGGAGTTTTGATGGTCGATTATCAAGAATTGTATCTGATGGTTATGTAGATCGCTCTGCTTCTAATTTAAAATCTTATTTCCTTTCTGGTGCTTACTATGGTGAAAATAGCCTTTTACGTTTAAATGTATTTTCGGGTAAAGAACGTACTTTTCAGGCTTGGAATGGGATTAACGATGAAAAATTAGCCACTGATAGACGCTTTAATAGTTTTACCTATGATGATCAAACCGATAATTATCAGCAAGATCATTATCAATTATTGTACTCCAAAAGTTTTTCTAATCAGTTTTCTTTTAATGGAGCTTTGCATTATACCAAAGGAAGCGGTTATTATGAAGAATTTAAAGACGATGAGGAATTAGCTAATTACGGTTTAGACAATGTTGTAATAGGCAACCAAACCATTACCAATACAGATTTGATTAGAAGACGTTGGTTAGACAATGATTTTTATGGTTTAACTTATGCTTTCAATTATACGCCAACTTCTGATTTAAATTTCACTTTAGGGGGAGCATACAATGAATATGACGGCGATCATTTTGGTGAAGTGATTTGGGCAAAATTTGCTTCAAACGGTAATATTAGAGATCAATATTATTTTGACAATGGTTTTAAAACCGATTTTAATGTTTTTGGAAAAGCCAGTGTAGAGCTTAATAAAGTTTCGCTTTTTGCCGATTTACAATACCGAACGGTTAACTATAAATTTTTAGGTTTTGATAACAATTTGAATAACGTTACCCAAGAAGCTTCCTTAAATTTTATTAATCCCAAACTTGGTTTTACTTATCAATTAAACACACAGGGAAACTTTTATGCCTCTTTCTCTATTGCTAACAAAGAGCCCAACAGAAACGATTATACAGAATCATCTATAAGTAGTCGACCAAAACCAGAGAATTTGAAAAATATAGAAGCGGGCTATCGTTTTAAAGGTCAAACAATTACTGGTGGAATAAATATTTATTCTATGCTTTACAAAGATCAATTGGTTTTAACCGGACAAATTAATGATGTTGGTGCTTATGTTCGTTCAAATGTTGATAACAGCTACAGAAATGGAATTGAATTAGACGGAACGGTGAAAATAACACCGACATTTAACTGGGGTTTAACTGCGGCATTCAGTAAAAACAAGGTGAAAAACTTTGTAGAATTTATTGATGATTATGACAACGGCGGACAAATTCAAAATAATTTTTCTAAAACTGATTTAGCATTTTCACCTTCTTTTGTTGGCTCAAGCACCTTTGCATACAAACCATTTAAAAACGGAGAAATTGCTTTGCTTACCAAATATGTAAGCAAACAATATTTAGATAATACCTCTAATGATGCCAGAAAATTAAATGCTTTTTTTGTAAACGATATTCGTTTAGGCTATGATTTCAGACTTAAAAAGTTAAAGAAATTGAGCTTAGGCTTATTAGTAAATAATGTTTTTAACGAGTTATACGCCAGCAATGGTTATACTTTTAGTTATATAGTTGGAGGTTTAACAACAGAAAATTATTACTATCCACAAGCAGAAACTAATTTTTTATTCTCGATGAATTTGAAATTTTAAGAAAACAAAAAGGTTTTCCATTTCGTAAATGGAAAACCTTTTTGAACTACTTTTTATCTAATGTTTGATGATTATTTGTTTTTTGATAGTTTCTTTTCCCTCTGTAATGTGTAAGAAATAAGTTCCATTAGGAATATTCTTAGTATCTAAAGTCAATTTTACCTCATTTTCTTTCATCATGGATGATACAATTATTTCGCCTTTGTTATTGAATAATTGAACTTCTTTTTGTTTATTTGAAATGGTAGTTTTCTCTATTGATGTTTCTTCTACTGGGTTGTATTCAATGGTTAAATCATTACTAGCTGGGTTCGGATAAACATTGTAATTGCTAACTCTATAATTATTAGAGCAATCAACAAACTCCATTTCATAACCAAACCAATTTTCTGATGTGCCGCAAGGATGATTTACAACCCTTGCTTGCAAAAGGTACGTTGTGTAAGGCGGTCTTGACAGTGCAAAAGTACCGCTACCGCCTGAAACAGTATAATTTGCAAAAACTTGATAGGTAACAGGGTCTAATAATTGTACTTGGAAAGTCAAACCATTTGGGCTTTGACCTGGTTCCATTTCAATATCAAAATAATTACCTCTTGAATTTGCACACCAATAGCCTGATGCTGAAATAGTACTAAGATTTATTGCTGAAATTTGTGGGATACCTGCATAAATATTTAAAGGGTTTATATTAATAACCCCACAAATACTATTCACTGTTGCAAATAGTTGAACATTCCCATTCCCTGTTTTTGTCAATGTCGCTGTATTACCTGATGTTGTTAATGTTGCCCTACCTGTTGCAGGGAGAATGCTCCATGTGACAGTTGCACCTGTAGGTAAGTTTGAAATGTTATAATTTTGTGAAATATCACATAATTGAGTTGAACCAGAAATTAAACTTGTTGGGCTACAGAATTGAGCACAATTTACTGGTGTGTTTGTGTTGCTTGATAACTCTTTTAAAAGAAATGCCCCATTTCTTGGCGTAAAAGTGACATGGTCTTCATTACTATTTGCTCCATTATTCCTACTTACAGCAGTGACAAAACTTGCAAAAGGGGAATTGTTAGGGCTAACAGGTGGATTAGTAATACTATAAGCACTATACAATTGAACGCTGCTTAAAGGCGTGATACCGCTACCGATGTCTAAAGCACTCACTGTTGGGATATATCCAAATCCGCCTACCTCAACTAAAGCAGCAAAATCATTAGGTACTCCTAATCCTGCTGCGTTAGCAAAATCTGCTCTACCCCCCGGAGCAGAATCAATTGGTAACATATAAGATGAAGCATTTAAATTACGATTAGTTATGTTAGCGTTTACATTAAAGAGTCCTAAAACTTTTCTTTTTATTCCTACCCTACCTTTATAAATTCTATCTGTGGATTGGTCTGGTAATGCTTTTGCTTCAAACTCTATATCAAAGCTTGATTTTGTTGAAATTAAAGCCAATGGGGCATATAATCCGATTAAAGGTTTATTGGTAAATATTCCTCCAATAAACTGATACCATGCAGTTGCTGCGTCAAATACATAAGGCAATGTTGTTCTTGATACATTATTATATATTGTAGTTAAAGGCGCAAAGCCTTGGTCACTGCCACATTCAGAACCATTACTAATAGCGATATTTCTTGTTAGTGATGGATAACCGATGTTATTGTGCAGATTGCTAAAAAAAGTATCGTGAGGTGTATTATCTATATTAAAGCCATTGCTAATTTGAGGAACACCACTAACTCTATATTTTAAAAGTTGTTTACTTGCTGGCGCCTCTAAAATTGCTTTTGCATCATCTAATCCTTCAAAAGCATCACTAAATTTAAAAACAGGTAATGCTCCCCAAAACAAGGCTAATTCTGCATTATTTAATTGTCTGATCAATGCTTGTAAACTTAATGGAAAATTACCCCCTTGATGAGGTCCATCCATACTTACATATAGACGCGTATCATGTGGAATGCTATTAATTTCCATGGTACGTAATGCGTGGCGAGCAATTACTGCACCCATACTTAAACCCATGACAACATTTTGCGTATTTGTAGTCTTATTACTGTTTACCCAAGTGATAGCGGCTTGGGTTAAAGCACTATTGTTTTCCAATGAATCAACGCCATTTTCAAAATCAATATAAATAATATCATAACCTAAAAGGTCTAAAGAGTCCCGCAAGTTTCCAGTTTGAAATAATTGAGCAAATGATGTAGTTCTAAAAAAATTATTTATATCAGTATTTTCCCTAGGATCATCTGGATCAGTAATTCTCCAAAAATCTATCCCTTCTACAACTATTAATGGTTTTTCAATAGCATTAGTGGAATGTTGCTGGCTTAGCCAAACTTGTAATGTTGCATTTCTAAGACCATTAGGTGTATTTACAGTAATAGTATCATTTGATAACTCTCTATAAACTTGAGATAAGCCGCCACCAGGTGTAAAACTTTCTTGTTCATATTCAATATAAACCCTGCTATGCCCTTGGTAAATACTGTTATCAGTATAAGTAATTTCATAATTAAAAATTTTATAGCCAGTGCTACTATATTGCGTGTTAAACGGCACATCAATTTGTACTGTTCGCCAACCTTGACCATCTCCCAAATTTATTTACAAAGTGCTGATAATTTTACCTGTATTGCCAAACATTAAACTGCTTTTAAATGTAAAGCTTACATAACCATTTATTGCTTTTATATAATCTTTGCCTGATGCAATAGCAAATGCAGTTTTAGTGAGATAAGGACTTTGCGTTCTATTAGGAACATCATATAACTGCTCATTCACCGCATACATTAAATTAGCAGTAAGCGCATCATCCCGTAAAACCTGATAATTGTAATTCAGAACAGTCAATGGAACTGGCAAAGTATTAGAAATTGCTGCTTTTAATGTTGCGTTAAAAGTGGGGAAGTCGGTTAAATTGATGTTATTGTTAAATTTGGCTGTGTACAGTGATGCGTAAACACTACGCCATGTATTCATGTTCACATAGTTACTATCATTGACACTGGTTAATCCAGTATAATTATCCATGTTAACAAATTCACTACCGCAATCCATTAATAACCCTGTATTCACATGGCTAGCATCCACATGTTGAAAAATATATTGCACTCTTTGTGCAAAATGATTTGGGGTATCCTGTGCAAACAGAAGATTAGTAAAAAACGCTAGAAAAGAGAATAGTAAAAGTTTTTTCATAAATATTAAGTTTTGAATGTTTAATTAGTGTATCTATCATCAAATCTACCTTCAGTAATTTCTATAATTTCGCCAGTACTGCTTTTTGCTTTGAACCGAAATGTACCAGATATAATTTGTTCATTTTTATCGTATTTTGTAATTGTCAATGTTCCTTCTATTCGTTTGAAAATCTTAGAGCCTACACTATATTCAGCAAAATTTTCGTCTAAGTTTAGATCGTAATTACCAACATCTTGTATATTTCTAACAGCTAAACCAATACCTTCATTAGATTTCATTGTACCGATACTTAAAATATTAAATTGAATTGTAGTTGTTAAGCCGGACATCATTGATTTCCCTTTAGGCAGCCATACTTCGCCATTCACCAGGCATCCAAAAGTTCCTTTGCCAGTTTGTGTTTCGGCAGGTAAAACATCTTCCTTAACTGTATCGCCTGTTTTTTTACATTGCATGCCTGTGGTAAAAAGAAAGGCTAATAAAAGGTAGAGGGTATAAAATTTGATATTTAAAGATTTCATATAGTATGTTTTTAAAGGTATTACGTTGATAATGAACTTAAAGATACAAACAGTTGGTAATTTTTAATATTAAATTATCGTTAAATAAGAGTTGGGAAAATGAAATTCAATCTATCATGATAATCAGTACTAATTTATGCGTTTGTTGGTGGAGTAACTGTTTGTGCGAATAAAGAAGAACTAAATGCTATGCAAGCAATCAGTATTAATAATTGTTTTTTCATATTTTAAAGATTAGGGTTTATATTTTAGTGATGTTATTTGGTATAAGTCATGTCAAAGCGACCATCTCGTACCTCTACTTTTTCTCCCTTATTATTCACAGCATCAAACCAGAAGGTTCCAGAAATAATCTGGTTGACCTGATCGAATTTTGTGATAATTATTTCTCCTTTGAAATTTTCATTTGTAAAAAATTCATTGAAGACTAGATTGCTTGGTATTTCTGAATAATCAGCATTAAACTGATTATCTAAATATTTTTCCAAGATAAATTTCCCCGTATTCATTCCATTGCCCATATATCTAAGAGAAACTGATTTGAATATGTTTGGATCACTGCTATTTGCAATGCTTAATAGGAAATTATATTTATTGTTAGATAATTGATAAGAACATTGAATTGGTGGGTTGGAAAGATTTCCTTTTGGTAAAAAAACTTTTCCATTAACCAGACAGCCAAAGGTTCTTTTTCCTTCTTGGGTAGCAGGTGGAAGGGCCTCAATACCAGTTTCATCTTTTTTGCATTTCATGCTCATGGTAAGTAGCAGGCATAATAAAAGATAGAAGGTATAGGGTTTAAAATTTAAAGATTTCATATGATGTTATTTTTAAAGGTAATACATTGATAGTGAAACTAAAGATCCAAATAGTTGGTAATTAATAGATTAAGTTTTTGTTCATCAAAGAAACCCTCATTTTCGCCCGATTTGCAGGGTTTCCTCATTTTTAATGTTAAGCTAACTTTGCCATTATGTAATATTTTAATCTCAAAATATCGCTAAAGAATTAAATCTTAACTTTACAATTTAAACCATTCATCAACAATATGAATATTGTAAAATCAATTTTATTTAGTGTTGCACTACTTCCATTAGTAGTTCAGGCACAAAACCCAAAAAATCAAGCGTTAACTTCAAATAACCTAACCAGTAGTCCTGCCCGCCCAAAATTGGTTGTAGGTTTAGTGGTAGACCAAATGCGTTGGGATTATTTATATCGCTACGCTAATAGATACGGTGCTGGTGGTTTTAACCGAATGTTAAGAGAAGGTTTTTCTTGTGAAAACAATCAAATCACCTATATTCCAACGGTAACGGCGGCCGGCCATACAGGTATCTATACAGGTTCTGTTCCATCTATCCATGGTATTGCCGGTAATGATTGGACCGTACAAGCTACCGGAAAATCTATGTATTGTACAGATGATCCAACTGTAAAAACAGTAGGCAGCACTTCTGATGCAGGTGAAATGTCACCAAAAAATCTATTGGCCACTACCATTACAGATGAATTAAGATTAGCTACCAATTTTAAATCAAAAGTAATTGGCATTGCATTAAAAGATAGAGGTGGGATTTTGCCAGCGGGCCATTCGGCAAATGCAGCTTATTGGTATGATGATTTAACCGGTAACTGGATTACCAGTACTTATTATATGGAAGCTTTACCAAATTGGGTAAACAACTTTAATAGCCAAAAAATTGCTGAAAAATACATTAAACAAGATTGGAACACACTTTATCCTATCAGCACTTACACCCAAAGTACCGCAGATGATAATCTTTATGAAGGAAAACTAAGAGGCGAAACAGCACCTGTTTTTCCTCATCTAACTTCTAAAATGTTGAATGGAAATTTTAGCGCCATTAGAAACACGCCCTATGGAAACTCTATTACCTTAGATTTTGCAAAAGACGCCATCAAAAACGAAGAACTTGGTAAAGATGATATCACTGATTTTTTAGCAGTAAGTCTTTC
>JBILPO010000385.1:0-2854 GCA_044373805.1 Pelobium sp. | reverse complement strand
AGTGGGAGTATTGGTAACACCCGTCCAGTCCATGTTGTTGCAGGCAGGCGTGGTTACATCCAATGTTATGGTCTGCCCTACCGCACTAAACGAATTTGAATCGAAATATACATTGTCTGTTGACTGTGGTACTTGGGTGTGAAAAGTAGATCCGCCAGAAGATGTAGCCCAATGTGTAGCGAATTGACTCCAATTTCCAGTTCCTCCAACCCAATAATAATTACTAGCTTTTACAGTGTAAAATATCGATGTGATCAATATTAATAGTAGAATTTTTTTCATCGTTTTTTCTTTTAATGTAAGTTAAAGTAAACATGAATTAATTTAAATCATGAATGGCTTTTTAATGACAAAAATATATTTTGTTTATAACACAAAAGAAATATTGTTGCGTCAATTCATAACAATTTATTAATCAAAGTATTACAATGAATGAATTACTAGTTATTAGGAATGAAGTAGAATAAATGCTATTTATTATCAACATTAAATAAAATTTTATCAATAAAGTAGAATGATATAAAGTGGCCAATTCGAGTAACCAAGAAAAGGCCACAACACGGCTTAATGAAAGACCGGTTTATGAATTACAGCTTAAGGCCATTGTAGAGCTATCTGGTAAAATACAGCGTAAAACCGGAAATCGGAAGCGATGAAACACAGCATTTGCTTTTCCAAAAAAGATAAATGGCTTTTTGTATATCCTAAAACCAACCAAAAAAACAATAAACTTCCCTAAAAATATATTTAAACTTATATTCGTAGCCAATTACAAAATCAAAAGAAATGCACAGAACACATACTTGTGGTGAATTAACCATCGGAAACTTAGGTCAGGAAGTGATATTGAGCGGTTGGGTACAAAAATCAAGAGATTTAGGTGGAACTACTTTTATTGATATGCGTGACCGTTACGGAATTACGCAATTGGTGGTAAATACGGATGATGCGGATGATTTGCGTACTAAAGTGAAAGATTTAGGTCGTGAGTTTGTGATAAAAGTGAAAGGAACGGTTTTAGAGCGTTCTAATAAGAACCCTAAAATTGCGACTGGTGATATAGAAATTAAGGTTTCTGATTTAGAGATTTTGAACGTAGCAAAGTTGCCTCCGTTTATGATAGAAGACGAAACCGATGGCGGAGATGAGCTGCGAATGAGATACCGTTATTTGGATTTACGTCGTAACCCGGTTAGAAATAACTTAATTCTTCGTCATAAAATGGCGCAAGAAATTAGAAAATATTTAGATGCTGAGGGATTTTTAGAAGTAGAAACTCCTGTTTTGATTAAATCTACGCCTGAAGGCGCCAGAGATTTTGTAGTACCAAGCCGTATGAATCCCGGAGAGTTTTATGCTTTACCACAGTCGCCACAAACTTTTAAACAATTGTTAATGGTTTCGGGCTTTGACCGTTATTTCCAAATTGTGAAATGCTTTAGAGATGAGGATTTAAGAGCCGACAGACAACCTGAGTTTACTCAAATTGATTGCGAAATGGCTTTTATTGAGCAAGAAGATATTTTGAATATGTTTGAAGGCTTAACTCGTCACATGTTTAAAAATGTAAAAGGCTTAGAGTTTGATGATTTCCCAAGAATGGATTATGCTGATGCGATGCGTTTATATGGTTCTGATAAACCAGATATTCGTTTTGGGTTAGAGTTTGTAGAGCTAAATGAGGTTGTTAAAGGTTTTGGTTTTCCGGTATTTGATCAAGCTGAATTTGTGGTGGGTATCAACGCAAAAGGAGCTGCTCATTATACCCGTAAGCAGTTAGATGAGTTAACTGATTTTATCAAAAGACCACAGATTGGCGCAACTGGTTTAATTTACATGCGTCATAATGAAGATGGAACTTTAAAATCATCTGTAGATAAGTTTTATGACGAAGAACAACTAAAAAAATGGTCGGTAGCTTTTGCAACAGAGCCAGGCGATTTAGTTTTAGTTTTAGCGGGTGGAAAAGATAAAGCTCGTAAGCAATTAAACGAATTACGTTTAGAAATGGGTAATCGTTTAGGCTTACGTGATAAAAATAAATTTGCGCCACTTTGGGTGATAGATTTTCCTCTTTTAGAGTGGGATGAAGAAACAGAGCGCTACCACGCTATGCACCATCCATTCACTTCGCCAAAACCAGAGGATATTGCTTTGTTAGACACTCACCCTGGTGATGTAAGAGCAAACGCTTATGATTTGGTAATTAACGGAACAGAAATTGGCGGTGGTTCTATCCGTATTCACGATAAGGCGACACAACAATTAATGTTTAAATATTTAGGTTTCACCGAAGAAGAAGCCCGCAACCAATTTGGATTTTTAATGGATGCCTTCCAATTTGGCGCACCACCACACGGAGGATTGGCATTTGGATTGGATAGATTAGTAGCAATTTTAGGCGGTCAAGAGACTATTCGCGACTTTATAGCATTCCCTAAAAACAACTCTGGAAGAGACGTTATGATTGACGCTCCTTCAGTAATTGATGACGCTCAATTAAAAGAATTACACATAAAGGTAAACTTACATTAATTAATGTTGAATTCGCAACTTATTAGAAAGCAGCTATTTAAAAAATATTAAATAGTTGCTTTTTTATTAAGAATTTTACATATAATTCAAATATTTATCTGAAAATCATTTATTTAGAAATGTAGGATGTTAAAAATAATTTAAAATTTTATTGCGTTTTTGTTTGCTGTGTCAGAAATAAGTATATCTTTGGGCATTATTAATTTTTTTACATTACAAAATGCGCACAGGTACAGTTAAATTTTTCAATGAGTCTAAAGGTTACGGATTCATTACAGATGATGAAAATGGAAAAGACATTTTCGTTCACGCAACAGGT
>JBILPO010000036.1:0-10015 GCA_044373805.1 Pelobium sp. | reverse complement strand
TAACCACTCAATTGGGTGTGGAGGTAATTAAAGGCTACGAAGGGGATAAAAATAATATTTCAGATCCATTTCATGTGGCCTCTTGCTTAAAGCATTTTTTAGGTTACCAAGTTTCAATTTCTGGTAAAGACAGAACGCCAGTTTCTTTATCAGATCAACAATTAAGAGAATATCATTTACCGGCATTTAAAGCCGCTATAAATGCAGGTACGCATACTATTATGATTAACTCTGGTTTAATAAATGGGATACCAGTTCACGCTAATTTTACACTCTTAACTAAATTATTAAGAGAAGAATTAGGCTTTAAAGGTTTGATTGTAACTGATTGGGGCGATATTGAGAACTTATTCACCAGAGACCGTACTGCAAAAAGTAATAAAGAAGCCGTAATGATGGCGATAAATGCAGGCATAGATATGTCTATGATTGCTTACCAATACGAGCCTTTTTGTGATGATTTAATAGCTTTGGTAAAAGAAGGTAAAGTAAAGCAAACACGCATTGATGAAGCCGTAACCAGAATTTTAAAGCTAAAATATCAATTAGGTTTATTTGAAACACCTGTAACTAATTTTAAAAACTATCCAAAATTTGGAAGTAAAGAATTTGAACAAGCCGCATATCAAACCGCTGCAGAATCTATCACTTTATTAAAAAACACAAACAATATTCTTCCTTTAAAAAAGGATATGAAAGTGTTAGTGACTGGGCCAAATGCTAATTCAATGAGAACCTTAAACGGCGGTTGGACTTACTCTTGGCAAGGAGAAAAAGTAGAAGAATTTGCTGCAAAATATAATACCATTGTAGAAGCCCTTCAAAATAAAATTGGAAATAATCAAGTAAATTTTATTCCCGGGGTGAGCTATAAAATGGATGGTAAGTATTACGAAGAATATGCCGATCAAATGAAAGAAGCCTTAGACGCTGCAAAAAATGCGGATGCTATTATTCTTTGTTTAGGAGAAAACTCTTATACAGAAACACCAGGTAATTTAAGTGATTTATACCTTTCAGATCTTCAAACAGAATATGCTAAACAAATTTCAGCTTTAGGTAAACCAGTAATTTTAGTTTTAAATGAAGGCCGCCCAAGATTAATCAGCAAGTTTGAAACTGCCATACCCGCAATTTTACAAACTTATTTACCCGGTAATTTTGGTGCAGATGCTTTGGCTGATATTCTTTTTGGAGATGTAAATCCATCAGGGAAACTACCATATAACTATCCAAAATTTCCTAACTCTTTGGTAAACTATAATCACAAACCATCAGAAAGTAGATCGGTTGTTGCAGGAGTTTATAATTACGATGCAGACTATAACCCTCAATACGAATTTGGCTTTGGTTTGAGTTATACCACGTTTAAATACGATAATCTAAAAATCAGTGCTAATAAAATCACAGCAAATGATATTTTAAAAGTTTCTGTTGAGGTCACAAATACAGGCACACGAGAAGGAAAAGAAGTGGTTGATTTGTATTTAAGTGATTTATACGCCTCTATCACTCCAGATATTAAGCGCTTAAAGGGGTTTGATAAAATAAGTTTAAAGCCAGGCGAAACTAAAACGGTAACTTTTCAGCTTAGTAAAAACGAGCTATCTTTTGTGAATCAACAAAATAAAAATGTAGTAGAACCTGGTGATTTTGAAATTCAAATTGCTAACCTCAAAACAAAATTCTCAGTTCAATAAGGAATGTTTTTTAAAAAAGGCGTTGTTTGATTATCATCAGACAACGCCTTTTTTAATTTATTTAACCGAAAACCTTTAAACAGCAAAATAGTTATATTTGAATATGCCAAAGCTTATCATTCTATTTGATGGAGTTTGTAACCTTTGTAATGGATTTGTACAATTCGTTATTAAAAGAGACCCTCATGCTAGGTTTAAATTCGCTGCTATACAATCAGATGCTGCTGTAGAATTACTTCTTACCCATCAGATTGATCCTAAAGAGTTAAGCTCAGTGATTTTTATTGTAAATAAGACCGTTTACACACAATCAGATGCTGCCTTAAAAATTGCCCAATATTTAGGTTCAGCTTGGCCTTTGGCAGCCTCTTTACTTATGATCCCTAAATTCATTAGAAATGCAATTTACCATTTTATTGCAAAAAACAGATACCGCTGGTTTGGCAAAACAGATCAATGCATGGTTCCCAGCCCTGATTTGAAAAGCAGATTTTTATAAAAACTCCAACCATACAATTATCACTTACCTAGGTTTATTAAAAAAATAAACCCTGTTAATTTATAGCTGAATAATCAGTTTATTTTTAATTAAATTTAAAATCAATTTTTTTTATGAAAAAGATCTTAATCACATTATTTGCTATCAGTTTATTTTTTGGTTGTAAACAAAAGGAAGGCGCAGCTGCAGCTAACTCAGATTTAGCTAAATTATTTGATCAATATTTTGAAGATCGAATGAAATTGTATCCATTAGAGGCAACCACTCAAGGAGACAATAGGTATAATGATCAACTTCCTAATGATATCGCTCAGCCTTTCAGAGATTCGGCAAAAGTATTTTATCAAAAATATTTGGATAAAATTTCGGCATATAACCGCGAAAGCTTAGATGAAAATGACCGCATTTCATTTGATATTTTTAAACGCGAGATGCAAATGAATTTAGAGGGTTTAACTTTTAAAGCTACTTGGGAAATACCTTTTCAGCAGTTTTGGGGTTTGCCAATTACCATGGGGCAATTAGGTTCTGGATCAGGCAGCCAGCCTTTTAAAACAGTAAAAGATTATCAAGATTGGTTAAAAAGAGTTTCTGCATTTAGCTTTTGGGCCGATACTGCTATCAGTAATTTTAAGGCAGGAATGGCAGATGGAACGGTATTACCTAAAAAATTGGTAGAGAAAATGATTCCTCAAATGGAAAGTATGGTTGTTACAGATCCTAAAACTAGCTTGTTCTATGACCCTATCAAAAATTTGCCTAAAGATTTTTCTGAAGCAGATAAAAAGACATTAACAGACGCCTATGAAAAGGCGATAAATACAGAACTCGTTCCTACTTACCAAAAATTAGCAAACTTTTTAAAGTTAGAATATTTACCAAAGGCCAGAAGTACTACTGGTATTTCTGAGATACCAAACGGAGATAATTATTATAAATACCTTATTAGATTTTGGACAACTACAGACAGAACGCCACAGCAAATTTACGATACCGGTTTAGCAGAGGTAGCTAGAATAAAATCTGAAATGGAAAAAACTAAAGCTTCAGTTGGTTTTAAAGGAGATTTACCTTCGTTTTTTGAATTTATGAAAAATGATAAACAGTTTATGCCTTTTAGTACACCAAAAGAGGTATTAGATTCTTTTGAGCGTATACACCAAATTATGATCCCTCAATTAAAAATCTTATTTGGGAGAAAACCTAAAACTAAATTCGAGATCAGACAAACAGAAGCGTTTAGAGCAGCTTCCGCCAGTGCAGAGTATAATCAAGGTTCTGCTGATGGATCAAGACCTGGGGTCTTTTATGTGCCAATTTTAGATGCTAAAACTTTTAATATCACCTCAGGTATGGAGTCTTTGTTTTTACATGAAGCTATTCCTGGTCACCATTATCAAATCTCTTTACAACAAGAAAACTCCACATTGCCAAAATTTAGGAGATTTGCCTGGTATGGCGCTTATGGAGAAGGTTGGGCTTTATACACAGAGTCTTTAGGCAAAGAATTGGGCTTATACACTAATTCGTATCAATATATGGGCGCTTTAGGCGATGAAATGCATAGAGCAATAAGATTAGTGGTTGATGTAGCTATGCATACTAAAAACATATCTAGAGAAGATGCTATTAAATATATGATGAGCAATGAAGCCATTAGCGAACAAGGCGCTACTGCAGAAATTGAACGTTATATGGCTATTCCCGCTCAGGCTTTATCTTACAAAACTGGCGCAATGAGGATTAGAGAATTAAGAGCTAAATACGAAAAGAGTTTAGGTGCTAAATTTAAAATTTCGGATTTTCATGATGAAGTTTTGAAAGATGGCGTGATGCCATTAGAGGTTTTCGATAGAAAAATGGATGCTTGGGCTATTAAGCAAAAATAAATAGCCGTTTACCAAATAAAAAGGAGCGCTTCCAATATAAGAGGCACTCCTTTTTATTGATGGCTTTAATTTATTTGGTGGAGAAAAGTTGCTTATCTAAACTTGGTTTTAAAGTATTCATATTTAAATTTAGAATTTTTGCTACAATTGGAGCAATATCTTCTAAACCCATTGAAGCTATAACTGATGGAGTTTTAAACTCAGCACCATAAGCAATAAAACCAGTTTCAATGTTTTTAAAATCAGGAAAGAAGCCATGAGTACCTCCACTAGCCGGTTTTATAAAGTCGCCTTTTGTAGAGCTACCCATACTATATCCTTCTATGGGCGCCAATGCTAAAGCTACATTTGGATCGGTTCCAATTTCATCTAATTCTTTTCTTTCAACAATTCTATATAAGCTTTTTTGATCCGCTGGCAAGGCGTTTAACAAGGCTCTAACCTCATTAACCACTTTTATATCATCCTTTTGATTTACATGTAGAAAAGCCGCGGCACCAGAAGTATGAAATTTTGCTTTCCATTTTGCATTAGCAGCTGTATCGGCAATGATCTTCTTTTGAACCAATAATATATTTGGGTTGATGCTTTTGTTAATATTTACAAAACCGTGATCGCCCGTAATAATTACAGATGTATTTTCTTTGATTCCAGCTTGTTCAATAGCTTCTAAAATATTGCCAACTGCGTGGTCTGCACCCGCAACAGCTCTTCTTACCATTTCTCCATCTCTACCTTCTGCATGTGATGCATGATCTACACTGTATATATGAAAGGTAAGTAAGTTAGGCTGATGCTTTTTAATAAGGTAGGCAACCATTCTGCTTCCATTTTCATCAGCATTTAAAAAATCACTATTTAAATCAGTGGCGGTTAATTTACCAGTTGCATTAAGTTCAATTTCTTCAAAAAGACCTTTTGGTTTTGCATTTTCTCGTATGGGTAAAACTCTGTCAACCGTGTTATCTAGCGACCAAATTTCTGGTATATTATAGTCTACAGGTGCGCCAACAGAAACAGGCCAAAATACCGATGCTGTTTTTAATCCAGCATCTTTAGCTAAAGACCACAATGTAGGCGTTTTAATTAATTCACTTTCCCAATACCATCTGCCCGTTGCGCCATCAGGCTCAAATGGTGAATTATAAAAAATGCCATGCTCTAACGGCATTTTACCTGTTAAAATGGTGGTATGTGATGGATAAGTAACACTCGGGAAAACACCCCTAACGCCATTTGCACTCACTCCATTTTTGGCCAAGTGGTGAAGAATTGGGGTAGCCCATTTATCTTCTCTGTAAAAATCCGGTCTAAAACCATCAATACTGATGATAATAACATGTTTTTTCTCTTGAGCTTTGCTTTGAAAAAAAATCAAACTTAGGCAAAGCAGCAGTATTATTTTTTTCATATTTACTTAATTAAAATGAATAACGACCTCCAATTTGAATCTGATATGGGGTTCCATTTCTTTGAATTACCCCAACATTTTCATTAACTCTATAACTGTATTGACGTGTAGTTTGGTTAAAACCAGTCACAAATAATAAGTTTTGATTGCCTAAATTATAATTAACCCCTTTATCTTTATTTAATAGATTCGCAAAATTAAAGACATCTACACTTAAGGTAAGAGCCTGTTTTTTATAGGTGTTAAAAGTCTTTGCAAGCCTTAAATCAAAAGTACCAGCAAATGGGTTTTTTCCTCCATTCCTATCTGCAATTGTACCCAAACTATTTTTGATATAATCTCTTGCTCTGTTATTAGGGTTATTTAGTATACGCTCCATAGCGTCTTTAACTGTCGCAGGTGTACTAGGGTTGTTAGGGTCAAAAACAAAAGCTAAATCATTATCATTTCCTGGGCCGCCAACAAAGTCTCCGTTTATATCTGCATCTATAGTTAACGAATATCTCGAACCGCCAATTCCGGTAAATCTACCGCTCAACATAAAACCTTTATAACTTGGCGCCGAACCAAAAAATACCAATTTATTTCTAAACTGTGCATCAGAATAATTCATTTCTGATAAATCTCTTGGATCAGATTTTATGGGTCTAAAAGTAGCTGTATTTGCTACGTTTCCATTATAAGATGTATTATCTCTGGCGTCATTAAATGTATAACTTATGTTTAAGTACCCATCTTTATAATACCTAATGTCAGCATCAACTATCGATGTAAAAGTTCTTAGTTTTGCTCCGTTTGTAAAAATTAGAGCTCTTCCAACTTCCTGAGTTTTCCTACCTAATACATTATTGGTAACGCCACTAGAACTGATGGTGTTTGCTGGTACATATACCGCTCTGTTTGCTTCATTTGATAAGGTAAAATAAGGCTGGTCAACCAAGTTTCTATCTAAATAAACGTAATTGTTTTGCGTGTTAGAGTATAAAAAGTTTGCCCCAATTCTTAGCCAATTATTGATGAGCTTGTTGTAACTAATATTAGCTTTATAAATAGTAGGGACTTGTAAATCCTCATCATTAAAATTAATAGTAGAAACGGTAGGTACACCAGCGATTAAGCCAGGCACAGTACTTGGATCATTTCTGTATGATGGAAAATCTGGACGAGGTACTAAATTAGGACTGTTAGGGTTATTAGGTCTTGTTACATCTATGGCGGCCACTTTTGTGCCCGTGTTTTGTATATTGTTAACTTGAGAATAAGTTACTGGGTTTGCCGAAAAAATACCAGCTCCAAATCTAATGATATCTGTTTTTTTGCCTTTTACATCCCAAGTTAGTTGTAAACGCGGTTGGATATTATTCCAATCTGTAGTGTTATGGTCGGTTCTAAAACCTAATGTTCGCTCAACTACAGGATTATTTTCTGCTGAAGTAAGGAAGCTAGTTACATCGTATCTTAAACCAAGAGTTGCATCAACATCTTTAAAGGGTAAAAATTGAACTTGTCCAAAAAGTGATGCGTTTAATACATATTGCTGAACAGATGGCTTACCTTGTAAAGGCACCTCTCTTGCATATCTAGATGGGTTTAAATTATCAAATTCTGTTAAACTATTAAAAACGAAACGACCATTTTGCTCATTAGAAATATAGGTATCTAAGTAAGTAAGGGTATTATCTGTTCCAAAAGTGAAATTGTATTTACCCTTTGTTAAATAGGTAGTGTTTACCAATTGAAGCTGGTTTTCTAAATTATCTTCGGGAGTAAATCTTTGCCCTCCTAGTTGAACTTGGGTGTTTCCTAAAGTTCCGTTTGGTAAAGTAGAACGAACAGTAACAATAGCTCTAGGAATATTTGCCGCTGGAAGCTGACTACTTGGGACAAAGTTTCTAGTAGCATGTTGGTATTGAACTTTTAACTCATTTAAAAGATTTGGTTTTATTTGAGTTCTCAAAGACGCAAGTGTACTATTTTCGCTTGATTTAAAATCACCATATACTTCAAATAAATTTATTGGCGAATTGTCATTGGTGCTACTAGGATTAATCCAGTCGGTATAATTATTTCTGATCGTTAAACGGTTTTTGGGGTTGATTTGATAATCTAAACGAGCAAAAAAGGTATTAGCTAAAGTTTTTAACCCAAATTCGCCTACCTGCTGCCCACTACCTAATCCATATTTTGTTCTCCCTATATTAATTACACTATCTAAAGCACCTCTGCTAATTCTAAGCGCATTTGCATCATCATCATTTTGTATATCGGCAATAAATAAGGGTTGAGCCTGATCTTGTCTATCAAAGGCAGTAAAAAAATGTAACTTATCTTTTATAATAGCCCCTCCCGCACTAAAACCATATTGATTGGTAGTGAATTTTTGGTCTCTTTTATTACCTCTTATATCAAAAGGACTGGCTAAGAAGTCTGACCTAAAATAATCAAATACTGTAGCTGTAAACTGATTAGTTCCAGATTTTGTTACAGCGCTAACGGCTCCACCGCCTTGTCTTCCTTGTGTAACATCATATACGTTGGTAATTACTTCAAATTCTCTAATAGCTTCAATAGAAAGCGTAAAAGGGCCTCTTCCAATTTCACCTGATGTCAAGTTGTTTCTGGCGCTTACTCCATCTATTAAGTAATTAGTAGATGAAAATAATTGGCTACCAATGTTACCGCCATTTGTTGTAGGCGCTAGTGCAGATAAGTTAGTAAAACTTCTGTTTTGTGCTGGTATTTGTTGGATATTCTCGGCAGTAATTAATGTACTACCTCCTAACCTGTCAATTCTACTATTTATTGCTTTGTCAGTAACCACAACCTCTCTTAAATCAGTAGTAGCTTCCGTTAATTTAAAATTTATAATTAATTGGTCACCAAGGTTTAAGGTTAAATTATTTTTGATTTGCGTAGCAAAGCTGATAAAAGATGTTTTTACTGTGTAAGGTTTTCCTAAAGGCAACTGTTTAAAAAAGTATTTCCCTTCAATATTAGTCATTGAAGTTGATTGGAACCCAGTAGATTCATTTTTGATAGAAATTGATACTCCCGGGACTGTAATTCCTTTGCTGTCCAACACTGTTCCAGATATGGATGCGTCTGTTGATTGTGAAAATGCCCTATTTATGCTAAAAAGGCATAGCACTAGGAAAAGTGGTTTTAATAAATTTGCTGTCATTTGGATGTGGTTTTATAATCACAAAAATGATAGCTGAAAGTAAATTAGTGTTTAACTAAAGATGAACGTTATAAAATCAATTTATATCTATAATGTTAAAGCCGATTTTTTGAGGGTATTAAATCAAATTAGGTTAACAAATAGATAATATTATGAGATATTGTATTATATATCTAAAATCTCTTTCTTTTTCTTAGATTTCATGCGTTTTGGAACGCTGTTTAGAATTTCGGTTTCTAAAGCGTCAATTATTTTTTTCTTAATAAAGTTTTTGTTGGTAACAATACTAATCTCCCTACTAGGTTCTGGGCTTTTAAAATAACGGACTTTATCCATTTGTTTAACGGAAAAATCTTGTAAAGATAATTCGGGTAAAATGGTAATCCCATTATTTAAGTCTACCATTTTAATTAAGGTTTCTATACTCCCTGTATTGTAATTTAATTGGTGACCATTAGATTTTTTATGCTTGCAAATACTTAAAACCTGATTACGCATGCAATGACCTTCATTAAGTAACCAGAGTTCATCAATATCCAAATCATTGGTAGTTAAAGCCTTTTTCTTAAAAAGCGGACTAGTTTTAGATACATAGCTTACAAAATTTTCATAGAATACTGGTCTTTCAAATAATGTGGTCTCATCTAATGGAGTAGCTAAAATACCACAATCTAATAATCCAATTTTAAGTTGTTGTATAATGTTTTCAGTAGTAAATTCAGAAATAGTGAGCGTTACTTTAGGATATTTTTCCATAAAGCCACCAATCACTCGGGGCAAAAGATAAGGTGCTACCGTTGGAATTACACCAATTTTTAACTCTCCAACAATCTCTCCTTTTCTTTCGTCAATAATCTCCTTGATTTTGTAGCTTTCGTTTAAAAGTTTTCGAGCTTGTTCTATCACTTCTATCCCAATTTCAGTAGGCACAACAGGTTGCCTAGAGCGATCAAAAAGTTTGACGCCTAAATGTTCTTCCAGTTTCTGGATTTGCATGCTTAAAGTGGGCTGGGTAACAAAGCATTTTTCTGCAGCTAAAACAAAACTTCGGTAAGTATCTACCGCTACTGCATATTCTAATTGAACAATCGTCATGCTCTAATATAGATATATTCTATAAGCTTGGGGCAAATAATTCAAAAATTAAGAGATATTGCCTCTCTTAATTTTTGAATTGTAATATATTACTCTACCGTTACAGACTTTGCCAAGTTTCTTGGCTGATCTACATTACAACCTCTTAAAACAGCAATGTGATACGACAATAATTGTAAAGGAATAGTTGTGATTAATGGCGAAAGCGCATCTGCAGTTTCTGGAATTTCAATTACATAA
>JBILPO010000384.1:0-2860 GCA_044373805.1 Pelobium sp. | reverse complement strand
CAATGTTATAAGTTTTAATGGGAACGATGGAATAGCATTATTAGATGCAAATAATAATATTTTAGATGCATTTGGACAAGGTTTAAATACAAAGGATGTTAGCTACGTTAGAAAATTAAGTATAACTGTCGGAAGTCCAAGTTTTATTGCTTCTGATTGGGATGTACAAACCATTGGCGTGGTGCAGGAAGCTGATGACTTAACAGATCCTAATCGTTTAGGAGTTCACATTGCACCTGTTAATGTCCCTTGTGTTGCGCCTCTAAATGCAGCCTCTAACTTAGTTTTCGGAACAGTTGGAAATACAAATATTCAAGCCAGTTTTACTCCAAGTGCAGATGCAAATGAATATTTAGTGCTAAGAAGCACCTCCGCAACGCTATCTAGTAATCCTAATAATGGAACCATCTATAATTTGGGAGATGTAATAGGTAATGGGGTGGTGATAGCCAGATCCTCTGCTACCAGTTTTAATGCTACTAGTCTCGCTAACGGGACAACTTATTACTTTTATATTTATCCATTAAATAGCGTGGCTTGTAGTGGAGGTCCTTTATATTTGAGCAACAGTTTAAATGGTAATAAGAGCACCAACACGCCACCAGTTTGTTTAGTCCCTACCCAGCAACCTTCAAATTTCAACATCACACTATTTAATTATAATTTTATTGAAGGCTCATTTACTACCACCAATGCGGATGAATATTTAGTGGTGATGAGTAGTAATTCTACTTTAAGCAATAATCCAATAAACGGAACAACTTATGCTGTAGGCGCCTCCCTTGGTGGTGGAATAGTGGTAAAGACAGGATCAGGAAATACCTTCTCTAAAACTGGTTTAACGGCTAGTACCAATTACCACTTTTTTATTTATTCATTAAATAGTAATTGTTCTAATGGACCAATTTATTTATCAAGCAATCCACTTTTAGGAAATCAGACTACCGCCAGCAGCAATAGCGGAGCGTTGAATTTTTATTATGGTAACATGCATGCTCACAGCAGTAGTTCTGACGGCAACAAGGAAGATCTTTCTAAAGGCCCCGCTGAAGATTATGCTTTTGCTAAAACAGCAATGTATATGGATTTCTTAGGCATCAGTGAACATAACCACACTGGCGCAGGAATGGCTTTATCAAAATGGAAACCAGGCCTTTTAGCAGCAAAAAATTCAACAACTAGCACATTTGCAGCCATGTATGGAATGGAATGGGGAACAATTAGTGGTGGTGGGCATGTTATCATTTATGGCATTGATTCTCTAATTGGATGGGAACCTAATCAATATAATATATTTGTTGAAAAAGGAGTTTATACCGGTAATAGTGGATTATTTAAAATCATAAACAGACATGGTTTAAATGCATTGGGTTATCTTGCGCATCCAAATACCTCTGATTATAATAGCATAGCAAACACTTTTGACGCAGTAGCAGATCAAGCCATTGTTGGAGCGGCTGTTGAAAGTGGTCCCGCTTTTTCTTTGGATGTAAATTACAACAATCCAGCAAGTTCCATGTCATTTCTATCTTATTATAATAAGATGTTGAGTAAAGGATATCATCTTGGCCCCATCATAGACCATGATAACCATTACCTCACTTTTGGCAAAACAGCAAAATCTAGATTAGTGGTTTTAGCGCCTTCACTAACAGAGAATAATTTATTAGGCAGCATGAAACAGATGCGTTTTTATGCTACTCAAGATTATGGCGCAAAAATTACCTTTAAAATAAATAACCAACCCCTAGGCAGCATTATAACAGATCGTTCTGCTCCAATTATTACGGTGAATGCGATCACTAGTTCTGCCGTAAGTAGTGTTAAAATATGGCATGGAGTACCTGGTAGTGGCGCTACACCAACAGTAATTACCTCTGGGAATGCTGCAACTTTAAGTTATACAGATCATGCTTTAGCTAATTTATCAACTAGATATTATTATATAGATATTACAGCCTCTGATGGCACTCGTACTATTACAGCCCCAATTTGGTATACCAGAAATGACCAAGCAGCCTTACCCATTACCTTAACCTCCTTTACAGCTCAAGCAGATGGAAAAACCGTTCATATAAAATGGAGTACCTCTACAGAAATCAATAATGATTATTTTACTATTGAACGCTCACAGGATGGAAAAAACTTTAGCAAAATAGCTGAAGTTAAAGGATTTGGAAATAGCAATATTAACCGAAATTATGAAGTAATAGACTTTTTAGCTTTTAAGGGGATTAATTACTATCGTTTGAGACAGACCGATTTTGATGGAAAAGCTACTGTTTCTGAAATAAAAGCTGTGAAAAGTATTAATGGCGCAGATAAAGCTTTTAATATCTACCCCAATCCGGTGGAGAATGAATTAGTAATTGCTTTACCTTCTGAAGCCCGTGATTTAAACTTAAAAATAATAGGGGCCGACGGAAAAATTGTAATAGAAGGGACAGGTACGGTAACACAGCTCAACCAATTGATCAATCGAAATTTAATTTCATTAAAACCTGGAATTTATTCTGTGAAGATTGCAAATCTCAACGAATCTTATAGTAACAAACTGATTAAAAGATAAAGGAGAAGTGAAATAGCAATTTTAAAAAATTAGCCGCAAACCTAATGTTTTGAAGAAATTTAATAAGTAATTAAATTATTTTAATAAAATCTAATAAATAATTAACCCTATACCTTATTTAAGGAATAAAAGCCATTCTTAACACTCTTATTTTTAGAGCGTTATTAAAATTTCTAACGGCTCGAATACTCCATTGTTAAAAATTTATGACTAAAAACGAATAAAATACTGTTTTTAAGCATTTAACATGTTTTTTATTTAATATTTAAATAACATTTCAGTATTTAATTT
>JBILPO010000035.1:0-10028 GCA_044373805.1 Pelobium sp. | reverse complement strand
CAATAAAGTTAACTCCTTTAACATTCTAAAATAATGTGGTGTTTCTTTATTTGCTTCATTTTTAGAATATTCTTTTTGCTCTACATCTAATGCGCTAAGCATAGTTTTTCTCTGCTCTGCATCTAAATCCATAAAAGACAATTTATATTGTTTTTGAGCTAAATCATTGATGGTTTTCAAGCCTGCAGTAAATATATTTTGATGCTCCGGCTTATAACAATCTTTTACCATAAGAGCCATAAAAGCACCGGTTTTAGCCGCTTTTGCGCCAGGGGTGTTGGTTTCTGGAATAATGGTTTCTGCAATTTCATCCATCATGGCCACATCATCTGTGCTAAAAAGATCATTCACCATTTCTGGTGTTGATTTGCAGCCAGTTAAACTAAATAATTGGCCTCCTATAATTGTTCCGCCAAGCAATAAAGCTACAGAGGAAAGGGCTTCTCTTCTATTCATTTTTTAGATTCTTAATTTATACACCTAATGTCCAACCCTGTCTGTATTCTCTTTTTACAAACTGGTTAACATCATCAAAATTGGTGACTTTCATTCGCTCATTATCCCATAGTAATTGGATATTTCTACCAGGGAACGTGGTTTTTCCATCAACTTCTTTTTTAATATCATGAGCTCTGATGGCTAAATTGGCCATTAATAATGATTCGGTTAAAGGCACTGCTTTTTCAAACGGAGAGCTCAGTTCTTTTTTGCCATAACCAGCAATACAAGCCTCTACCCATTGTCCGTAATGGCCTGCCATTTGTCCCGGAACTCTGGCAATGGTTTGTTTAACTTTTACTTCTTCATTTCTTGATAAAGGCAATAGTCGGGCTTTTAAATTATAAGTATCAGCCATCATTTTTCCTTTAGTTCCAATAAATAACATTCCATTTCCACCATCTCCAAAAAGCTCATTAGCTTCTAGTTCTTCCGGACGTTCGGGTTGTATTCCGCCATCCATCCAATGTAAAGTTACTTCGCTTTTGTTCTTTTTTGTTTCAGGGAATTTGATGATCACATGGCTTGATGGAGGACAGCTTTCTGGGAAATAGCCTCTTTTAAATTCGTCTATATAAACGCTGCCTACACTGGCTTCTACCGAGGTTGGATTTTTTAAATCTAAAACGGAAAATGGCCCTTCCATTAAATGGCAACCCATGTCTCCTAAGGCCCCGGTTCCATAATCCCACCATCCTCTCCAGTTAAATGGAACCAATTTATCCACATAATTTTTTTGCGGAGCAGTACCTAACCATAAATCCCAATCTAATTCTTTTGGAATATTGGTAGCTTGAGTTGACCATGGAATACCTTGTGGCCAAACAGGTCTATTGGTCCAGCAATAAACAGTATGAACTTTTCCAATCACATTGGCGTCAAACCATTCTTTCATTTGCCTTACGCCATCATTAGAAGCACCTTGATTACCCATTTGGGTAACCACTTTGTAACGTTTGGCGGCATCTTGTAAAACCCTTGCTTCATAAATATCATGAGTAAGGGGCTTTTGTACATATACATGTTTACCTAATTGCATTGCTGCTAAAGTGGTAATGGCATGCGTATGATCTGGTGTAGACACACAAATGGCATCAAAACTTTTAGCGTTCTTTTCTAAAAGTTCTCTCCAATCTTTAACATATTTTGCATTTGGATAATCTTGTCTGGCTTTTAAGGCTCTTCTGTCATCAACGTCGCAAAGGAAATTAATAACTGCTTTACCAGTATCATGAAAGCTCTTTAAATCACCATACCCTTTTCCTCCAACGCCAACACCGGCAATGTAAAGCTTGTCACTGGGCGCTAAAAAACCTTTTCCGCCCAATACATGGCGAGGGACAATGGTAAAAGCTGCTGCGGCAATTGCCCCAGTTTTAATAAAGCTTCTTCTCGACGTATTATTATTAGGATCGTCTTTCATAATATTTTGATATTATAAATTCATTTTCTTTAATTCTGAGACTGCATGGTCTACTGCTCTTGCTGTAAAAGCCATATAAGTTAGAGAGGGGTTAACGCAGCTTCCTGATGTCATAAAAGAGCCATCAGTTACATACACATTTTTAGCGTCCCAAACTTGGTTGTGTTTGTTTAATACAGAAGTTTTAGGGTCATAACCCATTCTGGCAGTGCCCATTTCATGAATTCCTTGTCCAAATCCATAACCTCTGTCTTCACCTTTTACATTCTTGATACCAGCTTTTTCTAACATTTCTTTTGCGTCCTCCATCATATCTTTTCTCATGTTAATTTCATTTTCTTTAAGCTCTGCGTCAATAGCCAATACCGGTAATCCCCACTTATCTTTAATGTTTTTATCTAGTATTGCTTTGTTCTCATGATAAGGTAATATTTCTCCAAAAGCAGTCAGTCCAATAGACCACTTCCCTAAATTAGATAAAGATTCTTTGAGTTCTACACCAATATTAAGTTCTGCAACATCTTGATTCCAACTTTGTCTGCTAGCGGATCCTTGATACCCGAAGCCACGAAGGTAGTTTCTTTGTTCTCCGTTCATATTTCTAAAACGTGGGATATAAATTCCATTAGGTCTTTTTCCGTAATAATATTTATCATCAAAGCCTTCTGCCGAACCGGAGGCTCCAATTCTAAAATGATGATCCATTAAATTATGACCTAGTTGTCCGCTGCTGCTACCTAAGCCCCCTTCCCAAACGTCCGTAGCAGAATTCATTAGTATCCATGCTGAGTTTAAGGTAGAAGCACAAAGAAAAATTACTTTTGCTTTGTACTCTGTAGTTTGGTTCGTTTGCGCATCTAACACTTCAACGCCAGTTGCTTTTTTTGTATCCTTATCATATAGTATTTTGGTTACGATAGCGTATGGTCTTAAAGTAAGATTACCTGTTGCTTTGGCCGCTGGTAAAGTTGAAGATTGTGTGCTAAAATAACCCCCAAAAGGACAGCCTAATGAACATTTATTTCTATACTGGCAATTGCTTCTGCCGGGTAGCGGACCAGTAACATGCGCAACTCTACCAATAATCAATTGTCTTTCATCATTGTATTCCCTTTTTAAGCGGGCAGCAACGTCTTTTTCTACGCAATTTAGATCCATTGGAGGTAAAAACTCTCCATCGGGTAGGTGTGCTATTCCTTCTTTTGAACCACTAATCCCTGCAAATTTTTCTACATAGCTATACCAAGGGGCAATCTCTTTGTACCTCAACGGCCAATCAACGGCAATACCTTGTTTCGCATTAGCTTCAAAATCCAAATCACTCCATCTGTAGGACTGCCTGCCCCACATTAAAGATCTGCCTCCCACATGATAGCCTCTAAACCAATCAAAGCGTTTGGTTTCAACGTAAGGAGAGTCCTTTTCATTCACCCAAAAATCTAGATTTTTTTCTGATAACAAATCCCTAGATAGTACAGGGTAGTTTGAAATCATCTCTTGTGTTTTACCCCCTCTGTGAGGTAATTCCCATGGAGCTTTATTAGCGTTTTTATAGTCTTTTATGTGTTCTATATTTTCGCCTCTTTCCAACATAAGGGTTTTTAAACCTTTTTCGGTTAGTTCTTTTGCAGCCCAGCCACCGGATATACCAGAGCCTATGACTATGGCGTCGTAGATTTGATTTGACATGAATTAAGTTTAATTGGTGATGTGAATTTAGGAATTTATTTCATAAAATAAATGATTTTAGTAAAAGTGTCATAAATACATTAATCTTTTTTTTGATTAAATTATTTGAAGGCATTGACATTAAACTAAGTTAGATGAAAGCTTAAAAAAAAAATGATTAAAAGAAATTTAGAGAGGTTCCCGAATGATCTTATGTTTATTTTTACAGAAATTGAATGGTAATCTTAGAGGTCACTGTTTGTGACCTCAAACTAAAGCAGAGTTGGAAGAACCCATTTGCCCAACGTTTTGCAGAACATGGAGTTTTGATGTTGTCTGGCGCTTTAAACAGCCGTCAAGCTTTTCAAGTAAATATTTAAATTCTGAGAATTTTTTCGAGGTCGTGAAATTTGCTGAGTGAAAAATCTGATTGGATTTAAAAAGTAGCGAAATAAGGGAGCGATTAACTAGCCACGACAAAAGTATTGCAAAAGTTTTTAAGTGTGTAGATAGATTCAACACAAAATCAATCCTATGAGAAGATAAAATAATTGGTTTTAAACCAGATCATTTGTAATTATTTTAAGGAGAAAATTTATTCTTGTTAAAGTTTTAATTGTCAGAGCGGAGTGAGAATTTTAGTGAATGTAAATAATTTCTGGATTTAATAAATGGACATTTACTTTACAAGTAACAATAATTTTTGGTTCTTAATTTATTCACCACAGCCCTTCATTAAATAAACTTGGGTGAAACGGCAGCCCGAAGTGCTTTGGGCTTAAGCCTTGGGCGGACTACAGTGTAAAACAAGACTATCGCAACTTAAGAACTACTGCAATTGCTTTTCTAAAATTTAATTTAGAATCAAGATGTAAGTGTTAAGAGCAAGACACCCTTAACTTTCTACTTTTTACGCTAAACTTTCCATTCCAATCTCTACTTATTACCCTTCCTCAAAAAAACTCCGCTCAACTGTTTGACTTTTAAACTTATAGTTCTATCTTTGCAGTCCCTAAAATTAGGGGAAATCAATTTATTAATTATTTAAATATAAAGCAAGTGAATACGTTAAGTTACAAAACTGTCTCTGCCAATAGAAAGACCGTTGACAAACAATGGGTTGTTGTTGACGCTCAGGGCGAGATTTTGGGGCGCTTGTCTTCTAATATCGCTAAGATTATCAGAGGAAAAAACAAGCCATCTTTTACCCCACACGTAGACTGCGGAGATAACGTGATTGTTATCAATGCAGACAAGGTAAAACTGACCGGAGATAAAATGTCTGATAAGACTTATATCTCTTACACCGGATACCCAGGTGGTCAGCGTTTCATTTCTCCTAAGGAGTTAATGGCAAAGCATCCTACTCGTGTAATAGAGAAGGCTGTCCGCGGAATGTTACCTAAAAATCGTTTGGGAAGAGCAATCTTCAAAAACCTGTATATATATGCAGGAAACGAGCATCCGCATGTTGCGCAAAACCCTACAACAATTAAATTTTAAATTTAAAGGAGAAAAGAAATGTCAGTTACAAACACTTCTGGAAGAAGAAAAACTGCAGTTGCCCGTATCTATTTGAAAGAGGGTAACGGTACTATTATCGTCAACGGTAAAGACTACAAAGAATATTTCCCAACACTTCCTTTACAGTACATTGTAAATCAAGCTTTTATTGTTGCTGAGGTAACAGGCCAGTTTGATGTTACTGTAAACGTTGCAGGTGGTGGTGTTAAAGGACAAGCTGAGGCTGTTCGTTTAGCTATTGCTAAAGCTATTGTAGAATTAGACGCACTTAGGAAACCAGCTCTTAGAGCTAAAGGTTTAATGACACGTGATAACCGTATGGTTGAACGTAAGAAACCAGGTAGAGCTAAAGCTCGTAAGAAATTCCAATTCAGTAAACGTTAAAATTCGGAGGACAAGACAATGGCAAGAACAACTTATCAGGACTTATTGGATGCAGGTGTACATTTTGGTCACCTTACCCGCAAGTGGAATCCGAAAATGGCGCAATTCATTTTTATGGAGCGTAACGGAATTCATATTATCGACTTAAACAAAACTCTTACAAAGGTTGAAGAAGCAGCTTCTGCTATCAAACAAATTGTAAAGTCTGGTCGTAAAGTATTATTTGTTTCTACTAAGAAACAAGCAAAAGACATCGTTGCAGAATACGCAAAATCTGTAAACATGCCCTTCGTAACCGAAAGATGGTTAGGTGGTATGTTAACCAACTTTGCAACTGTTAGAAAGTCTATCAAGAAAATGACCAACATTGACAAGATGACTAAAGACGGTACTTACGATGTATTATCTAAGAAAGAAAAATTAATGATACAACGTGAGCGTATTAAATTAGAAAGCCTTTTAGGAGGTATTGCTGATTTAAACCGTTTACCAGCTGCATTATTTTTAGTTGATGTGAAGAAAGAACATATCGCAGTTACTGAAGCCTTAAAGTTAAATATCCCAACTTTTGCAATGGTTGATACTAACTCTGATCCTTCTAACATCGATTTCCCT
Source organism: Pelobium sp. (assembly GCA_044373805.1). Classification (GTDB taxonomy): domain Bacteria; phylum Bacteroidota; class Bacteroidia; order Sphingobacteriales; family Sphingobacteriaceae; genus Pseudopedobacter. The sequence goes on along the minus strand of JBILPO010000035.1, from coordinate 3,916 downwards.
ATTCCAGCAAATGATGATGCTACTAAATCTATCTCTTTAATTACTGGAATTATCATCCAAGCAATTATCGAAGGATTAGAAGAACGTAAGCAAGAGAAAGATGCTGAAACTGACAAAGAAGCAGCAGCTGAGAAAGCAAAAATTGACGCTCCAGCAGCAGTAGTTGCTGAAAAAGCACCTGTTGAAGCTGGTAAAAGAGCAAGAAAAGGTGCTGACGCTGGTACACCAGTAGCTGAAGCTCCGGTAGCTGAAGAAGCAAAAGGAGAATAAATAAATTCAGTTGTGGGTTGTTAGTTGCCAGTTGAGAGTAATTTCAGCTACTGCTAACAACCCATAATTTTTAAATAGAAACTTAAAAACAAAATAAGATGTCTACAGTACAAATTTCTGCAGCAGATGTGAATAAACTTCGTCAACAAACTGGCGCAGGCATGATGGATTGCAAAAAAGCTTTAACAGAATCTAACGGTGATTTTGAAGCAGCAATTGATTTTTTACGTAAAAAAGGAGCTAAAGTAGCAGCTTCTCGTCAAGATAGAGATTCTAATGAAGGAGTAGTAATTGCTAAAACTACCGCCGATGGTAAAAAAGGAATCATTGTTGAAGTAAATTGCGAAACAGATTTCGTGGCTAAAAACGCCGACTTTGTTGCTTTTGCACAAGCTATTGCTGATAAGGCAGTAGAAAACAATGTAACTAGCATTGAAGAGTTAACCGCTTTAGATTTAAACGGAACTAAAATTGCTGACTTAATTATTGACCAAACTGGTAAAATTGGCGAGAAAATTGGTGTTTCTAAATTTGAAACTATCTCTGCTGATAAAGTTGTTCCTTACATCCACGGTAACTACCGTTTAGCTGTTTTGGTTGGTTTTAACCAATCTGTTGGCGGTTTAGACGAAGCAGGAAAAGATGTTGCGATGCAAATTGCAGCAATGAGCCCAGTAGGTGTTGATAAAGCTGATGTTGATACCCGTGTGATTGAAAGAGAAATGGAAATTGCTAAAGATCAAATCAGAGCAGAAGGTAAGCCAGAAGAAATGGTAGAAAAAATTGCTGCTGGTAAATTAAACAAGTTCTACAAAGAGCAAACCTTATTAAACCAAGAATTTGTAAAAGATTCTTCTAAAGACGTTCGTAAATTCTTAGACGAAGTTTCTAAAGGTTTAACGGTTACAGCTTTCAAAAGAGTTGCTTTAGGCGCTTAATTAGTAGCAAGATAGAAGTATCAAGTATCGAGAACTTGTAACAACATCATTCCTCATCTTTTATTAGATGGGGATTTTTTTGTTTTAGAAAAGCAAGGTTCGTCTATAATTACTCCCGCTAGTCGGGTGCTAGGCTTTACTCCTAGGCCTAATTTTTACATTGCATTTCAAAATTAATCCTGCGGGGTGCCGTTTATAAAGAATTTTAATTGCTTTCTACTAAATCTTCCCATATTTCAAACATTTGAATTAGAAAATTTAGAATCACTTGATGTACAAACAATAATTTTCATATTTTTGACAAAATCTGCAAAATGAAATGTAAACTCCTTTTTGTTTTAATAAAAATAGAGAGCTAAAGCATTTTTCTGATTAAATAATATATAGCTTAAAGATGAAATACAAAAGAATTCTATTGAAATTGAGTGGTGAGTCTTTGATGGGCGAGCAATCATACGGTATTGATAATGCCAGAGTATTGCAATATGCTCATGAAATTAAAGCCATACAAGCATTAGGAATAGAAGTAGCCGTGGTAGTAGGTGGTGGCAATATCTTTAGAGGCTTAAGTGCAGAAAAGTCTGGAATGGATAGAGCACAAGCAGATTATATGGGTATGTTAGCCACAGTAATCAACTCTATGGCTGTACAAAATGCTTTAGAAACTTTAGGGGTTTACACCCGATTGTTATCTGCTATTAAAATGGAACAAATTTGTGAACCTTACGTTCGTAGAAGAGCTATTAGGCATTTAGAAAAGGGCAGAGTGGTAATTTTTGGCGCCGGTACAGGTAATCCGTATTTCACCACAGATTCTGCAGCAGCATTAAGAGCAATAGAAATTAAAGCCGATGTAGTATTAAAAGGCACCAGAGTAGATGGAATTTACACTGCAGACCCTGAAAAAGATCCAACAGCTACTAAATTTGAACATTTAACATTTGAAGAAGTGTACAGCAGAAACCTAAACGTAATGGATATGACTGCTTTTACTTTATGTGATGAAAACAGTTTGCCAATTATTGTTTTTGATATGAATAAAGACGGAAACTTGATGAAGTTGATTATGGGTGAAACTATAGGAACTTTAGTAAAGTAAAATTTAAAGATTAAGAATTATGAACGAGTTCATTAAAATGGAATTAGATGAAGCCAAGTCAAGTATGGATAAAGCTTTAACTCATACAGATTTAGAATTTTCAAAAATTAGAGCAGGTAAAGCCACTGTGGGCATGTTAGATGGCATTATGGTTGATTACTATGGTGCAGCTACCGCTTTAAGTCAAGTGGCAAACGTAAATACGCCAGATGCAAGAACGATAGTCGTTCAGCCTTGGGAAAAAAGTATGATTAACCCCATAGAAAAAGCAATTATGGAGGCAAACATCGGGTTAAACCCACAAAACGACGGGATTATCATTCGTTTAAATGTGCCACCATTAACAGAAGAACGTAGAAGAGATTTAGTAAAAAAGGTAAAAGAAGAGGCGGAGCGAGGAAGAATTACTGTAAGAAATATTAGAAAAGCGACCAACGAAAGCATCAAAAAATTGAAAAATGATGGCGCTTCAGAAGATGAGATTAAAGTAGGTGAAGTGGAAGTTCAGAAATTAACAGACACCTATATTTTAAAAGTTGACCAACTAGCTGAGCTCAAAGAAAAAGACGTAATGACTGTTTAATAAGTCATTTCATCATCACATCTAAAGGGAATAGGGTAAATACTTATTCCCTTTCGTATTTTTGCGAATTATTGAAAATAAATGAAAATATTAAAGGTTTACCTTCAAAAATATAAAGGCTTAATTGGATTAGCATTATTGTTTGCAGCCATTAATCAATGCTTTTCTTTAATTGATCCGCACATTACTGGAAGAATAGTTGATGAGTTTATCGAAAAGAAAGATCAGCTTTCTGAGCAAGAATTTACTTACGGAGTATTAAAGCTTATTGGTTTGGCTGTTGGTGCTGCTATGGTTTCAAGAATTGCTAAAAATTTTCAAGATTATTTTGCTAATATCATTACCCAAAAATTAGGTGCCAGCATGTATGCTGATGGTTTAGCACATTCTTTAAAATTACCTTATCAAACTTTTGAAGATCAACGAAGTGGAGAAACTCTAGGTATTTTACAAAAGGTAAGAACAGATTCAGAAAAATTTATTGTCTCCTTCATTAATATTTTGTTTACCAGTTTGGTGGGGATGATTTTTGTCATCATTTATTCTTTAACCATTAGTTATAAAGTTACGCTGGTTTATTTTGCCGCTATTCCACTTATTTTTATGGTGAGTTGGGTGCTCAGTAAAAAAATTAAAGTGATTCAAAAGAAAATTGTTGGTGAAACCACTTCTTTAGCCGGCTCTACTACAGAATCTTTAAGGAACATAGAATTGGTGAAAAGTTTAGGTTTGGCCAATCAAGAAATCAATAGATTGAATAATACCACGTACAAAATTTTGGACTTAGAGCTAAAGAAGGTAAAATATGTACGAAGCATGAGTTTTTTACAAGGAACCACCGTGAATTTGGTTAGAAGTGCTATGGTGATTATTTTACTATTACTGATATTTAAAAATGATATTTCGGCAGGTCAATATTTCACATTCTTGTTTTACTCTTTCTTTTTGTTTGGTCCCTTACAAGAGTTTGGAAATATTATTTTAACCTACCGCGAGGCAGAAGCATCTTTAAATAACTTTCAGCGT
>JBILPO010000034.1:0-10040 GCA_044373805.1 Pelobium sp. | reverse complement strand
AAGCTTTTAGATCATAGCGGTAAAGAGATTAAAACTGTCCAATCTATCATAAATATTAAAGCTAAAGCCACGCTTATTGTCCCACAGAAATTTTCAAATATTCATCATGTAAACCTATGGTCTCCTCAAAATCCATATTTATATAGGATTAAAACCGAGGTTAAATCAGCCAACAAATTAGTAGATGTTGAAACCATTAATTATGGCATTAGATGGGTTAAATGGCCTAAATCTGCGGAAGCAAAAGATAAACGATTTTACGTAAATGGGAAGCCAGTCTTTATAAATGGTATCGCAGAGTATGAACATGAATTGGGTAATAGCCATGCTTTTACTCCAGAAGAAATTAAATCAAGAGTTTCATTAATTCAGCAAGCAGGTTTTAATGCTTTTCGCGATGCACATCAGCCTCATCACTTGCTCTATGGTAATTTAATGGATGAAAAAGGAATTTTATGGTGGACACAATTTTCTGCTCATGTTTGGTTTGATAATTCCGCCTATCGTGAAAACTTTAAAGCATTATTAAGAGAATGGGTAAAGGAGCGAAGAAACAATCCGTCTTTAATCATGTGGGGTTTACAAAACGAAAGTAAATTGCCTAAAGATTTCGCCCAAGAATGTACCCAAATTATCCGTGAAATGGATCCAACAACCTCATCACAAAGGTTAGTAACAACCTGTAATGGCGGAGATGGAACAGATTGGGATGTGCCTCAAAACTGGACTGGCACTTATGGTGGCAACCCCGCAACTTATGCCGAGGATCTTAAAAAACAAGTTTTAGTTGGAGAATATGGTGCTTGGAGAACATTAGGACTTCATACCGAAGAAACTTTTGATCAAATTGGAATCTTAAGCGAAGACCGTATGTCTCATTTAATGGAGCAAAAAGTTCGTTTAGCAGATTCAGTTAAATCAGAAATAAGCGGACATTTTTTTTGGTTGTTTAATTCGCATGATAACCCCGGAAGAGTTCAAGGAGGGGAAGGCTATAGGGAAACTGATGCTATAGGGCCAGTAAATTATAAGGGTTTATTTACCTCTTGGGGGCAACCTACAGATGTTTACTATATGTTTAAATCTAACTATGCCCCAAAAAGTAATCCCATGGTTTATATTGTTTCTCATACATGGCCAAATAGATGGCTAAGTCCGGGAATTAAAAGTGGCCTAACAGTTTATTCAAATTGTGATGAAGTGGAGCTTTTTAATGATCTGAACAATCAATCTTTGGGCAAACAAAAAAAACAAAAAATAGGCACCCATTTTACCTGGAATAATGTAAATATCAAATACAATGTACTTTATGCAGTTGGCTATGTTGATGGTAAAGCAATGGTAACAGATACGGTTGTTTTAAATCACTTACCTAAATCTCCAAATTTTAATCAGCTTTATAGCGATAAAAATATACTTAAAGCGAATAACGATTACAAATATTTATACAGAGTAAATTGTGGTGGAGCTGCTTATTTTGACAATAACCAACAGTTTTGGAGTGCAGATATCAATCAAAAAAATAAAAATACCTGGGGTTCAACCTCATGGACGGCTAATTATGACAATATGCCTGCTTACTTTGCAAGTCAGCAAAAGATATTTGATCCCATTAAAAACACTAAAGATTGGCCTTTATTTCAGAGTTTTAGGTATGGAAGAGATAAAATTAGCTATGAATTTCCTGTAGAAAATGGTGAATATTTGCTCGAACTCTACTTTGTTGAACCATGGTTGGGTGGAGGAGATTCAGATAATCACCAACAAGAAAGGTTAATTAACGTGGCTGTAAATGATAGTATTTACATTCATAATTTAGATATCTGGAAAGAGGTAGGGTCTCATGCAGCCTTAAAAAAGACTGTTTTGGTGAAGGTGAAAAATCAAAAAATTACTATTCATTTTCCTCGAGCAACGGCTGGTCAAGCTTTAATATCGGCTATAGCCATAGCAAGTAAAAACAAGCAATTAAATGTGAATTCTGAGTCTTTATCGGTTATTCAAGCCTTAAATAATAAAGATAAAATTACTGAATGGTTGGGATTAGGAGACTTGGTTTACACCGATAAAAATTTCAGATTTAGTCAGTTGCCACCAAAATTATTTAATGCTAGTTTACTTTCATCGCTCTCAATTAATAATGAGCTGTCATTTAAACTAAATGAACCTGCTGATGTATACCTAGCCTTAGATACTTCAATTGTCAAACCTCTAATTTTTAATGATTTTGAAAATACAAAATCAATGTTGCAAACTGATGAAGGTGGGGGTAAATTATACAAGGTTTATAGAAAGAGATATGAAATACCACAAACAGTTAACTTACAGAATGGTAATTATATAGTGATGGCTGTTCCGGTAAGTCAATTAGAACCTGCGTATGATTTAAAACCTTCATTACAGTTTAAGCCAGAAACAGCAAAATATTCTGTTGAAGTGATGTTAGAAACGGTAAATGATAAACCAAGTTTAACTTTTAAAAATACTGATAATGGACAAATAGCTTGGGATTTCCAAACTGGCGTTGCAGATGTTTATTCCTTAACTTTAAGGTACTCGAATAGAACTGGAAAAGTCGCTAAAGTTAAACTTGAATTATTTTCTTTAGATGGCACTTTAATGAGAACAGAATTTGTAAGTCTCGCCGAATCTTTAGACGGAAAATGGGCTTATTTAACAACAAATACGGGTAATATGATAAATGCAGGAACTTATAAACTTATTATTACTGCTATAGATGCCAATGAAATCAGTATTTCGCAACTTTTAGTGCAATAAGATTTAAACAAACAACGGAATCGGCCTAACCGATTCCGTTGAAGCAGCTTTTATGAGCTTTGACAATCATTAGAAACTACTTTTTAAACCGAAATTGGAATTAATCCTTGGAACGGTTGATACAAATATAGTTGCTGTTCCTATCTTAAAGTGATGAGAATAATCAAGGTTCTTCATGATTTTCATCAGTGTTTCTTTTATAAAAAAAACGGAACCAGTCTAACTGATTCCGTTCTGATTGTAGTTTAATGAACTTTTACATTCATTATATTCTACATATCTCGCTTACCACAATATCTCATTTCTTCCTTGCGGCAGTTTTTTAAAGTAGTTTTATGAACATTTACGTTCAGTATCATCTACTTATCGAACTCGCTGCAATCGTAGAAACGCTTTCTTGCAGAAGCTGATTCAAATATAAAGCTAATTTAGAGCTCATAAACGGGAGCAAAATCAACCCTATTTATGATTCTGGTTTTCTATTAAATCATAAAAATTTATAGTTTTTTGGGAAATGGATAAAAGTTATTTATCCCGTTGGCTTAAACAAAAAAACGGAACCAGTATTAACCGATTCCGTTTTGATGTAGTTTTCATACATTTTTACCTGTATTATTATCTACAATCTCACTTGCTGTAATAGTGGGATTTATTTCTTTTAAACAGTTTTCTGATATAATTTTCGTACATAATTACATGTACTATTATTTACAATCTTACTTGCTGTAATTATAGAATTTAATCCTTTTTACAGTAGCTGATACAAATATAAGGCTAAAATAAAGCTCATAAACAGGAGCAAAATCAATCCTATTTATGATTCTGGTTTTCTATTAAATCAAAAAAAATATAACCTTTTTGGGGAATGGATAAAAGTTATTTACCTCGTTAACTTAAAAAAAAAACGGAACCAGTCTAACTGATTCCGTTCTGATTGTAGTTTAATGAACTTTTGCATTCATTATATTCTACACATCCCACTCACCACTATCTCTCATTTCTTCCTTGCGGTAGTTTTTCAAAGTAGTTTTGTGAACATTTACGTTCAGTATCATCTACCTATCTAACTCGCTGCAATCATAGATACGCTTTCTTGCGGTGGTGATACAAATATACGTTCAAGTAAGGAGTAGAAAAGTTAAGCATAGTCAAATTCACTAATGATTGTTATCATCCAATACATAAAACGCCCATCATTTAAATTTGAACTTACTGCCACATTTTAGCTAAAATCTCTTCGTATTCTTTTTCTCCTAAAGGATAAACAGAACCCGTTACTTTATTCAATTTAAAATTTGCGATGATTTTTTCCTCGTCATTTTTAAAAATATCAGCTTGGTTTAATCGTATTGGAGTTTCAATTTGAGTGAAAAATGCTTCCAATTGACTAATAAAGATATTTGCAGCTAAAACCTCATCAGTTCCCTGTATTTCAAAAACATGTTTTGCCAAAAAAGCAAGTTTAGCATTTATTTGTGGTTGGTGTTGCTTTAACCATGCCGGATAAACAATTGACAAACCTGCGCCATGCGGAATATCATATAACACACTTAAAGTATGTTCCAAACCATGTACACCCCAATCGCCCGAATTTTTACCTGCTTTTAAAGTTCCGTTTAAAGCATTGGTAGCCAGCCACATAATTTGAGATCGGTATTCAAAATTCTCTGGATCTTGCCTAATTTTTAATCCGTAATCAATAGCCAGTTTAATAACAGAGGCAGTATATAAATCTGACAAAGGAGAATCACCTTTTCCAAAAAACTGCTCTAGAGAATGAGAAATTAAATCGGCTACGCCATAAGAAGTATAATTAAGCGGAACAGTTTGAGTAAAAGTGGGATCTAAAAAAGAAACCTTAGGGAACAAACATGGGGCGCTATAACCTTTCTTCATTCCAGATACGGTATCTTGTAATACCGTAGCCGAATTCATTTCTGTACCAGTAGCGGCAAGCGTTAAAACATTTAATAATGGAAGCGCTTTTGTTGGACGTGGTGCCTTTTGTAAGTAAAAATCCCAAACAGAATGGTCAACGTAAAAGCCCATTGCAACGGCTTTAGCGGTATCAATTACCGAACCACCACCAACTGCTACAATTAAATCAACATTATTTTCTTTAGCCAATTCAATTGCCTCTTCTGCATCCTGGTAAAGGGGGTTAGATTTCACGCCTTCAAAAGTTACATGTTCTAAGCCACTTATATTCATTAAAGAAAGCACCCTTGCGTATAAACCACTTTTTTTAACAGAACCTTGTCCAATAATAATAAGGCATTTTTTGCCGTATACATTTGCCTCAGTACAAAGTTGATCTAATACATCTTTACCAAATAAAATTTTAGTAGGATTATAATATTGAAAATTTTCCATCAACATCTAAACTACAAAAACTTTAAAATGTTTAATATTTTTAATGCTTATTAACCTCATTTGTATCAATAATATTTAACAAACTGCTACAGAATATTAATTAGGGCTTAAAACATGCTGTTTGTTATACTTTTTTACTCAAAAAAAGCAAAAGGCTACCTTTGGATTATATTGGCATTTTTCTTGCTATTATTAATTTACAAATTCATAACACCTAAGCTTATTATTTAAAATAAGCTAGTTATCAAAACTTTATCACAAAAACACTGTTGTGAATTTATTAACATTTATCATTTAAAAACGATCAAAAATTCAAATCATGAAAAAGAAATTCTTAAAATCTTTCGTTGCTATTGCAATATTAGGTGTAACTATTACAGCCTGTAATTCTAATAAACAAGCTGAAACTGATGCAGACTCTTTGGCTGTAGACAGCATGGCTATGGTAGATTCAGTGGCTACTGAAGAAGGTGTATTGGTTGGCGGTGCCATGATGGTTCCTACAAAAAATATAGTTGAAAACGCATTAGCATCAGCTGATCATACTACTTTAGTTGCTGCTGTTAAAGCGGCTAGTTTAGTAGAAACTTTAAGTGGTACAGGCCCATTCACAGTTTTTGCACCAACTAACGAAGCTTTTGCTGCATTACCGGCCGGAACAGTTGATAACTTATTGAAGCCAGAAATGAAAGGCGATTTAACTAAAGTGTTAACTTACCATGTAGTAGCAGGAGCTGTTAAAGCTGCAGATTTGCAAGACGGTATGGAATTAACAACTGTACAAGGTGGAAAACTAAAGGTGACCATTAAAGACGGTGTAGTGATGATTAACAATGCAAAAGTAACTATTGCAGATGCAGTAGCTAGCAATGGAGTAACCCACGTTATTGATGCAGTATTACTACCAAAATAATTAGTAATTTTTATTCTCGATTTTAAAAAAGCGTCTCGAAATTTTTCGAGACGCTTTTTTTGTTTGGTATAAATTGTAATTTCATGCTCTAAATTATAAACAACCGATTGCATGAAAATAGGGAATAATAAAAATGTGGTTTTATTAATTGTAGTAGCCTCTTTAGGCTATTTTGTTGATATCTATGATTTAGTACTGTTTTCTGTTATTAGGGTACAAAGTTTAAAATCTATTGGCGTACCTGATGATCAACTATTAAGTGTAGGCGTAAAATTAATAAATGCGCAAATGATAGGGATGTTGGTTGGAGGAATTATTTGGGGCATTATGGGCGATAAATTAGGTCGTTTAAAAGTCTTATTTGGCTCTATATTAATGTATTCATTAGCCAATATTGTAAATGGATTTGTTACAGATGTAAATAGTTATGCAATCATCAGGTTTATAGCAGGAGTGGGGCTTGCTGGTGAGTTAGGTGCTGGTATTACTTTAGTTGCTGAAAGCATGACCAAAGAAAAAAGAGGTTACGGCACCATGCTGGTTGCTGCAATAGGTTTGTTAGGAGCGGTGTTAGCAGGCTGGGTAGGTGAGCGATTTGAATGGCAAACTGCCTATTTTATTGGTGGTGCTATGGGTATTGTTTTATTATTGTTAAGACTAGGAGTGATGGAATCTGGAATGTACATCAATATCACAGATGCTAATGTTTCTAGAGGGAACTTCTTTATGCTATTTAATAAATGGAGCAGATTTAAAAAGTACATCAATTGCACCTTAATTGCATTACCTGTTTGGTTTGTAGTAGGTGTTCTTATCACTTTTGCTCCAGAGTTTGGTAAAGCTATGGGTGCAACAGATCCTTTAAGCGCTGGGAAAGGAATTTTATATACTTATATAGGTATCTCACTCGGTGATTTACTCACCGGCTTTCTAAGTCAAGTTTTTAAAACCAGAAAAAAGATAGTCGTTATTTTCTTGTTTGCTACCTTAATTAGCATATTAATATTTTTATTCTCTAAAGGAATAAGCGCCACCACTTATCATTGGATATGTGTTCTTTTAGGCGTTTCAACCGGATTTTGGGTAATTTTCGTTACCATTGCAGCCGAGCAATTTGGTACTAATTTAAGGTCTACCGTTACTACAACTGTGCCCAATTTCATTAGAGGGTCTGTAGTTTTAGTAACTTTAAGTTTCGAATGGCTTAAAGCACCTTTTGGTATCATAAATGCAGCGTTAATTGTAGGTTTTACTACACTCTTAATTGCATTTTTTGCAGTTTATAATTTAGAAGAAACTTATGGTAAAGATTTAGATTATATAGAGAATTAGTATTATGAAATACTTCAAGCATCATCAGCTTGTTTTAAGGTTTGTTTATCAACATTTAAGCAAAAATCAATTCCTTATACTTTCAGGTATTTTGGTAGGTCTATCTGCCGGATTTGCTGCTATTTTATTAAAATATACGGTACACAAAATCCACTTACTTATTAATCATCAATTAGAAATCTTCAATTATCCATACCTCAATCTTTTTTTACCCCTGATTGGAATTTTAATAACTGTTTGGGTTGTTACCGTTTTTTTAAAAGGTAAAGATGGTAGAGGAGTAGCTAATATTTTACAAGATATTTCACAAAGATCTGGCGTAATACCTAAATACAAAATGTATGCACAACTTCTTACCAGTGCAATTACAGTCGGTTTTGGAGGGTCTTCAGGTTTAGAAGGACCAATTGCTGTAACAGGAGGCGCTATTGGATCTAACTTTGCCAGAACTTATCGCCTCAGTTATAAAGAAAGAATTTTATTATTAGGCTGTGGTTCTGCGGCGGGTATTGCAGCCGTCTTTAACGCACCTATTACTGGGGTAATGTTTGCAGTTGAAGTGATACTGGTTGGTGTTGTTTTCTCTGATTTTATACCCCTTATTATAGCCGCTGTTAGTGGAGCGTTATTATCTAAAATTATTTTAGATGATGATATTTTGTTTGATTTTAGAAATCTACAAGAGTTTGATTATATAAACGTTCCTTATTATCTTCTTTTAGGTTTTTTTAGTGGTTTGGTTTCTGTTTATTATTCAAGAGCAACTCACAAAGTAGAATACTTTTTTACTAAAAAATTAAAATGGAATAGCTATTCTAAAGCCCTATTTGGAGGATTAATTATTGCCTTGCTCTGTTTTGTTTTTCCTCCTCTTTTTGGCGAAGGATATGGAAGTGTCAAACTATTAGCATCTGGAAATCCCCAAAACATATTAAAAGGAAGTTTTTTTAACCTTAATGGCTATAATGATTGGATGCTTATTTTATTTGTAGGCTTAATTTTTCTCACCAAAGTATTTGCAACTTCTATTACCTTAGCCAGCGGTGGAAGTGGAGGGAACTTTGCGCCTGCCTTGTTTACAGGAGCTTTTATGGGGTTTTTCTTTTCCAATCTGATCAATAAACTTGATTTTATAACATTACCCGTTAATAATTTTGTTTTAGTGGGCATGTGCGGTATTCTTAGTGGAGTAATGCATGCGCCCTTAACAGGTATTTTTTTAATTGCCGAAGTTACCGGAGGTTATGAATTAATGATTCCATTAATGATTGTGGCAACGGTTTCTTTTGCTATTGCCAAAGTATTTGAACCCTACGCTATGGATGTTAAACATTTAATGGCAGGTAAAAAAATATTTACCGAAGATTATGATCAGAATATTTTAACTATGATTAAACCTCACGAGATTTTAAATACAGATTATGATATAATCTATGAAAATAATTCTTTTGCCGATTTATTAACGGTTTTAAAAAAATCTACTAAAAACATTATTGTTTGCAGGAATGAAAAGGAAGAATATGTAGGTTTTATTCTCTTTAACCATGTTAGAAAGTTGTTTTTTAATCCAGAATTGCACCAAAACACCAGTATTAAAGAACTCATTTCGACCACCACCTATCGAGTAGAAATTCACGAGTCAATTGATTTGATTTTAAGTAAATTTGAAGAATCAGATTTATGGTATTTGCCAGCCTTTGATAATGATGATTTTGTGGGTTTTATTTCTAAAACACAATTACTATCTGCCTATAGAAACAAATTAAAATTAACTTTAAGCTGATGCTCGAAAAAAATGCAATAGCACAGGATTATAAAAAAATCCAAGAAAATATAGTTGACAGTTTAACTACTTTAGATGGAGGAGCTCTGTTTGAAGAAGAAAACTGGGAACGTCCTGGCGGTGGCGGTGGAAGAAGCAAAGTATTATTAGATGGTGCTTTAATAGAAAAGGGCGGTGTTAACTTTTCTGCTGTTTATGGAAAACTACCTGACGCAATTAAAAAAGCTTTTAAAACAGATCAGGAAGATTTTTTTGCAACCGGAGTATCTATAGTTTTACATCCGCACAATCCTTGGGTGCCTATTATTCATATGAATATCAGGTATTTTGAAATGCAGGCAGAACATGAAACCCTGCAATGGTTTGGTGGTGGTATAGACGTTACCCCACATTATGTTATCCCAGAACAAGCGCAAGCATTTCATCAGCACATAAAAGGAGTATGTGATCAATCTCATGCTGATTTTTATCCTAAGTTTAAAAAATGGGCCGACGATTATTTCTTTATCAAACATAGAAATGAAACCCGTGGTATTGGTGGTATTTTTTATGATAGGCTTACGCCGATGAATACTGAATTAAGCTGGCCGCAGTTATTTGATTTTTCTAAAGCGGTAGGAAATTCATTTGTTCCTATTTATACGCAATTAGCGAATGAAAACAGAGAGAAACACTTTACATTAGATGAGAAGCAATGGCAACTGCAACGCCGTAGTCGCTATGCCGAGTTTAATTTGGTGTATGATTCTGGAACAAAATTTGGCTTAGAAACCGATGGGAGAATAGAATCTATACTGATGAGTATGCCACCAGTTGCATCTTGGGTTTATGATTTTAAAGCCTCACCCAATAGCTTAGAAG
>JBILPO010000383.1:0-2867 GCA_044373805.1 Pelobium sp. | reverse complement strand
ATGAAAAATACAAAAATGTTGTTTCGATTTTACTTGAGCGTCATAACGACTCTTTACAAAAACAATTAACTTTTGTAAAAGACTCCCAAACCGAAGATAGCATTCCTTACTCTGAACTAATCAATGACGCAAAAAAGCTACTCTCCTACATTCAGGCAAAGGGAATTAAAAAAGGTGATGAATTAATCATTCAATTAGAAGATAATAGAAGATTTTTAATCGCGTTCACTGCCTGTTTATTAGGTAATATCATCGCTGTACCACTTGTTACCGGCACTCAAGATGAACATAAAAGAAAAGTAAAAAATGTATGGGCAAAAATGAAAAGCCCGTATCTATTAGGTGATAAGGAAGTTTTAAAAAGATTAGAGGATTTTTTTTCAGATACTTATCCCGCAGATTCCAAATGGTGGAAAAACATCCAGCATACTGTTTATGAATGGCCCGCCGCAATTCATGAAGTGGCTGAAGCTGAAATTGATGAAATTGCACTCTCTAATGATATTGCCTATCTCCAATTTTCATCAGGTTCAACTGGAGATCCCAAAGGTGTTATTGTTAGTCACGCTAATATTCTACACAATACAGATAGCTTACTTAATTCGTCGGAAAGCTCAAGTGATGAAACTGTAGTTTCATGGCTGCCCTTAAGTCATGATATGGGCTTGATTGGATGTTTTTTGGCTGGAATCTTAGGCAATCAAACGCTCGTAATTATTCCAACAAATCTTTTCATCCGGAATCCAATTATATGGATGGAAAAAATACATCAACACAGAGGAAATATTTCATTCTCCCCAAACTTTGGATATAAATACTTTTTACAGGAATGGCAAAAAAACAAGCCTCTAGTCAATTGGGATTTGAGCTGTCTACGAATCATTTATAACGGAGCAGAGCAAATTTCACCTATTATTATTGATGATTTTATACTGGCACTAGAAGAACAATCACTGAGAAAAACCAGTATGCTACCTTGTTATGGGCTTGCTGAGGCTACCTTAGCAGTATCATTTCATCAACCCGATACACCTGTAAAAATGCTTATTACAGACAGATTGCAACTTGGTATCGGCAATACCATTACTATATTAAGTGATCATTCAGACAATAGCATTAGTTTAGTATCATGTGGTAAACCAATCCAACATGTTCAGGTCAGAATATCAAGCGAAAAGGGTGTTTTATTCCCTGTAAATACGATTGGACTTATAGAGATAAAAGGCGCAAATGTAACGGAAGGGTATTATCAAGAAGAAAATAAACAACTTTTTTCACCAGATAAATGGTTGTTTACTGGTGATATTGGCTTTTTGCATGAGGATGAACTATATGTGGTGGGCCGTTATAAAGAGATGATAATCATTAATGGTGTAAACTATTACCCTTATGATTTTGAGAAAGTACTAGAAACAACAGACCCTCAAAAATTTGCACTTACCAAAGTGGTGGTGGTCGGTATCCTCCTTAAAGACCAAACACAAGAATCGTTGGTTGTTTTTGTAACATTCCGTTCAAATGACGAAACGTTCAAACCGATTGAAGAATTGGTAAGACGAACTATAATGAAACACTTTGGCTTGGTTGTAAGCGATGTTGTAGCAGTAAAACGCATTCCAAAAACCACAAGTGGCAAATTGCAAAGGAGAAAATTAGCAGAAGAATATATCATTAATTTACAGCCAAAAGTAATTGATAGACATTCAACTACGACTACTGAAATGTATCAGGAAGAACAAGTATTTATACAAGCTATTCATTCTGAAATATTGAAATTATACGGCTTAACTGATATTAAAAATGATGAGGCACTTGTTGAACAAGGCTTTGATTCTTTAAGGGGTACAGAACTAATTAGTGCATTAAACAATATATTAGGAATAAACCTGAACCCTACTATCGTTTATAAATATCCCACAATTACCAAACTGGCAAACTATCTTGCGCAGATAAAATCTGGATCTAAGAAAGAAATCGTTGGGGATTCTAAAAATCTAACTCCATATGAACCTGTTGCCATCATTGGAATGTCCTGTGTTTTTCCTGGCGGAGCTAATAGTCCGGAGCAGTTGTGGGATATATTAAAGAGTGGTACAGATACTGTGAGAGAGGTACCGGCAGAAAGATGGAATTCCCAAGAATATTATGATGCTGATTACCAGGTTCCGGGCAAGATGAGTACCATAAACGGTAGTTTTATTGATAATGTACAAGATTTTGATGCGGCATTTTTTGGAATCTCCCCTCGCGAAGCAGAATCAATGGATCCACAGCAAAGACTTTTGTTAGAGGTAAGCTTTCAGGCTTTGCAAACTTCACGATATACCTTGAAGGATATTCATGGAAGTAATACTGGTGTATTTATCGGTTTTAGCCATTGTGATTATTCAAATGCTCATATTTATTCAGGAGATCTTGAAAAAATTGATGCTTATTCTTTAACAGGAACAATTCGGAGTACGGCAGCTGGTCGTCTCTCTTATTTTTATAATTTAACAGGACCAGCATTAATTATTGATACCGCGTGTTCTTCATCTCTGGTAGCGATTCACAATGCTTGCAGAAGCCTTCAATATGGAGATTGCAATATGGCACTTGCTGGTGGGGTAAATCTTATTCTTACTCCAGAGTCTTCGGTTGCTCTTACAAAGATTCAGGCTATATCACCGGATGGCAGATGTAAAACATTTGATGAAAAAGCAAATGGGTACGGACGTGGAGAAGGATGTGGAATCATAATATTAAAACGTTTACGGGATGCAGAGGCAGATGGAGATAACATTATGGGTATCATCCGTTCCACGGCTATTAATCAGGATGGTAAAAGTAACGGATTAACGGCGCCAAACGGCCTTGCCCAACAAAGT
>JBILPO010000382.1:0-2873 GCA_044373805.1 Pelobium sp. | reverse complement strand
ACTCTTATCACTAAAACTTCTTTAGCGCCAGAGTTATCGGCAACATTCAATCTTGATTCCTGTTGTACCATTTTATTTAGCCCTTTCTAAAATTTCAACTAATCTCCAGTTCTTATTCTTACTCAGCGGACGTGTCTCCATGATCAGGACGGTATCACCGATACCGCAATCATTCTTCTCGTCATGAGCCATAAATTTGGTAGTCGTCTTTACGAACTTACCATAAATTGGGTGCTTCACTTTACGCTCTACCGCAACAACTACAGATTTCTCCATCTTGTTACTTACTACCAACCCAGTTCTTGTTTTTCTTAATTTTCTTTCCATTTCGACTATAAAAAATTATGAATTACTTTCAGAGACTGCCTTAGCCTTGCGCTGAGTTAATTCTGTATTTAGGCGAGCTAAAACTTTTCTCGCTTTGCTAATTCTAGTAGGATTTTCTATCGCAGAAACTGCATGGGCAAACTTTAATTTCACTAAAGTTGCTTTTTCCTCTTGAATTCTGGTAACGATTTCTTCGTTAGACAGGTCTATTACTTCTGAGTATTTCATTTTATTGTTAGTTAATAGTTAACCGTTGTTAGTTGTTAGGTAACGGCCAACAACTAAAAACTAAAAACTTATTTTATGCTTCTAATACGTAATCTCTACGCACCACAAATTTTGTTTGAACTGGTAACTTTTGTGCTGCAAGACGCATGGCCTCTTTAGCTACTTCAAAAGGTACACCTTCTGCTTCGAAAAGGATTCTTCCTGGTCTTACAACAGCAACCCAATATTCTGGAGCTCCCTTACCTTTACCCATACGTACTTCAGCTGGCTTTTTAGTTACCGGCTTATCAGGGAAGATACGAATCCAAACCTGACCTTCACGTTTCATAAAACGGGTTACGGCAATACGAGCAGCTTCAATCTGGCGACTGGTAATCCAGCATTCTTCCAGTGATTTTATTCCGAATGAACCGAATGAAAGCTCAGCACCACGAGTGGCTAACCCTTTCATTCTGCCCTTTTGCATTTTTCTGAACTTCGTTCTTTTTGGCTGTAACATTACTTTAATCTTAAATCGTTAAACGATAGTTTTCTAATTATCTCTTTCCTTTAGCTGCACCTGCACCACCACCTCTGTTGGCACCTGGACCACGGTTTCCACCTTTTCTATCTCCGCCACGATCAT
This sequence comes from Pelobium sp., assembly GCA_044373805.1. GTDB lineage: Bacteria > Bacteroidota > Bacteroidia > Sphingobacteriales > Sphingobacteriaceae > Pseudopedobacter. The sequence goes on along the minus strand of JBILPO010000382.1, from coordinate 1,693 downwards.
TACGATCTCCGCGAGGAGGAAAATTAGAACCGCCTTCTGGTTTACCACCTTTACCAGTGTTTGCACCTATGTTTGGAGAAAGATCTCTTTTACCGTAAACTTCACCTTTACAGATCCAAACCTTAATACCTATTTTACCATAAGTAGTTAATGCTTCGCCTAAAGCGTAATCTATATCAGCTCTAAAAGTATGTAAAGGTGTTCTTCCATCCTTATATTGCTCACTACGAGCCATCTCTGCTCCACCTAAACGGCCAGAACACATGATTTTTATTCCTTCTGCACCCATTCTCATGGTAGCCGCAATAGAAGTTTTCATTGCTCTTCTGAAAGAAATTCTAGCTTCTAATTGTTTTGCAACCCCATCAGCCACTAATTGTGCATCAAGCTCAGGACGCTTAATTTCAAAAATATTGATTTGAACATCTTTCTTAGTTAATTTCTTTAACTCTTCTTTGATCTTATCAACTTCTTGACCTCCTTTACCGATCACAATACCCGGACGGGCAGTGTGAATAGTAACCGTAATGCGTTTTAAAGTTCTTTCAATAACAACTTTAGAAACACCACCTTTAGCAATACGAGCTGAAAGGTATTTACGAATTTTTTCGTCCTCAACTAATTTATCTGCATAGTGATTACCACCGTACCAGTTAGAATCCCATCCTCTGATGATTCCTAATCTGTTTCCTATTGGATTAGCTTTTTGTCCCATTTCTGCTTAATTAGTTTGAGGTTCTAAATTTTTACTATCTAAGTTACATGGTTAGAACGCTTACGAATTCTATATCCACGACCCTGAGGTGCAGGTCTTAAACGCTTCAACTGACGACCACCATCTACCATTATGGTTTTAACAAATAGGTGTGCGTCTTCTGGGCGTAAACCCTCATTTTTAGATTCCCAATTTTTGATTGCTGATAATAATAGTTTCTCAACTCTTATTGCTGCTTCTTTGTTGGTATATTTTAGTATATAAAGTGCCTTCTCTACACGTTCTCCTCTGATCAAATCAACAACCAGTCTCATTTTACGAGGTGAAGTGGGGCAATTATTAAGTTTTGCTACTGCTTCCATTGCTTATTATTTTTTCTTTTCAGCGTGTCCTCTAAATGTTCTGGTTGGAGCAAATTCACCTAATTTGTGACCAACCATGTTTTCAGTTACATAAACTGGAATAAACTTATTCCCATTGTGTACTGCGAATGTGTGACCTACGAAATCCGGAGAAATCATTGATCTTCTAGACCATGTTTTAATTACAGTCTTTTTACCTGCGTCATTTAGTGTAGAAACTTTTCTCTCTACATTATGATCAATATAAGGTCCTTTTTTAATCGAACGAGCCATTATTTCTTCCTCCTCTCAATGATGAAACGATTTGAGTATTTCTTTTTGTCACGGGTTTTAAATCCTTTAGATAATAAACCTTTTCTAGAGCGTGGGTGACCACCTGATGATCTTCCCTCACCACCACCCATTGGGTGATCTACTGGGTTCATTGCTACACCTCTAACCCTAGGACGACGACCTAACCAACGTTTTCTACCAGCTTTACCCAATACTTCGTTAGCATGTTCTGAATTAGAAACAGTACCAATTGTTGCGGTACAGGTCACTAAAATCATACGAGTTTCACCAGAAGGCATTTTCACAGTTGCGTATTTACCGTCTCTTGCTGCTAATTGAGCAT
>JBILPO010000380.1:0-2876 GCA_044373805.1 Pelobium sp. | reverse complement strand
ATTGGGTTTGTAATATTTATCGCATTAATAATTACCGTTACCGGTTTTGGATTATTTGGTGATTTACCTTCATTTCGTGATCTTGAAAACCCTAAAAGCAATCAAGCATCAGTAATTTATACGATAGACAAAGTAGAGCTAGGGAATTATTTTGTACAAAACAGATCTAACATCAGGTATCAAGATATTTCACCAAATGTAATTAACGCTTTAATTGCCACAGAAGATGTGAGGTTTAAAGATCATTCTGGAATAGATTTTAAAAGAACTTTTTCAATAGTTTTCTATAATCTGATAGGTAAAAAACAAGGAGCAAGTACCATTACGCAGCAATTGGCATTAAATCTATTTTCTGAAGAGGGTAGGGCAAAATCTGCTTGGAAAAGAATTCCACAAAAATTGAAGGAGTTAATTGTGGCTATTAAGTTGGAGCGTAATTATACTAAAGAAGAAATCATTACGATGTATTTAAATACCGTAGATTTTGGAAATAACTCATTTGGGATAAAAGCAGCAGCCAGAACTTATTTTAGTACAACACCAGGTAAATTATCGCCAGCTCAAGCTGCAACTTTAGTCGGGATATTAAAAGGGGTTACTCTTTATTCTCCAACCAGAAATCCAGATAGGTCTTTGGCCAGAAGAAATCTAATTTTAAGTAAAATGGTTGATGAAGAGTTTCTTACCGAAGAGGAATATCAATTAGCAAAAACACCAGATTTAGCATTACAATTTAGGCCAACCAATCATAACGAAGGGCTTGCAACTTATTTTAGAACAATCTTAAAACAAGATATTCAAAAAACTTTTGAAGATTTATCAATTTCAAAAGCCGATGGCACTCCTTATGATTTAGATAGAGACGGATTAAGAGTTTATACCACTATAAATTCTAAGATGCAAAAATATGCAGAGGAAGCTCAAAGAACTTACATGAAAGATCTTCAACAGCAATTTAACAGGCATTGGAAAGGGATGAATCCTTTTAAAGGAAATGAAGCTTTACTTACTCAAGGAATGAGAAGGTCTGATAGATATATCAACCTTAAAGAAAGTGGAAAAACAGAAACTGAGATAAAAGAAGATTTTAATACGCCGGTAAAAATGGAGATTTTTAGTTGGAGGGGAAATATTGATACCACCATGACACCCATGGATTCTATTAAATACTATAAAATGTTTTTAAGGAATTCTATGATGGCGATGGATCCTTCAAATGGAGAGGTAAGAGCTTGGGTAGGGGGGATTGATTTTGAACATTTTAAGTACGATCAGGTAAAAATGGGAACCAGACAAGTGGGTTCAACAGCAAAACCATTTACTTATGCCGTTGGTATAGATAATGGCTATTCTCCTTGTTATCAAGTAAATAATGTTCCTTACACCGTTACTGGTTTTGGAGAACCATGGACACCCAGAGGATTCAATTCTATTCCAGGATATCTTCCTCTGCGCAAAGCATTGGCAAATTCTCAAAACTATATTACGGCATGGGTAATGCAACAAGTAGGGCCAACAGCGGTATCTACGCTAATTAAGAGAATGGGCATTACTACTCCTGTACCTCCGTATCCCTCTATTGCACTGGGTTCTTTTGAGGCTTCTGTTTATGACATGGTTGGCGCATACGGTACATTTGTTAACCACGGCGTTTGGACAGAACCTATTTATTTAACTAGAGTAGAAGATAAAAATGGAAATGTACTTTATGAACGGAAACCTAAAGTGGTGCAAGCATTAAGCGAACAAACAGCTTATGTAATGACTTATATGCTTAAAGGTGTGGTCGAGGAAGGGACTGGAGTGAGAATGCGCTATAAATATGGTTTAAATAACCCAATTGGCGGAAAAACAGGCACAACTAATGATAATTCTGATGGTTGGTTTATGGGGATCACGCCACAATTAGTAGGTGGAGTTTGGACAGGCTGTGAAGATAGAGCCATACATTTTAGAAGTACCAATTTAGGAGAAGGTGCCAATACTGCTTTGCCAATATTTGCGCTTTTCTTGAAAAAAGTATATGCTGATAATTCTTTAGGGATTAAAAAAGGAGATTTTACGCCACCCAAAGGAGGCAATACCATTACTCTAGATTGTGACCAATATCAAAATCAAGAAAGTGGAAAATCATCTAATTTAGATGATAGGTTAGGCTTCTAAAAACAAATTTTAATTTAGGAGAACCACCTTTTGGTGGTTTTTTTAATTTTACCAATCTTATGTTCGATTATAAATCTGCAATTAAAAATATTCCTCATAAACCGGGTGTATATCAATACTATGATGTGCATGAAGAATTGATTTATATAGGGAAAGCAAAAGATTTAAAAAACAGGGTTAATTCTTATTTTAATGGAGATAACTATAGGGTAAATGCAAAAACCAGAGTTTTAGTCAGTAAAATAAATAAGATAACTTTCACTATTGTTGATACCGAAATTGATGCATGGCTTTTAGAAAATAGCTTAATTAAAAAGCATCAGCCACGGTATAACGTGATGCTTAAGGATGATAAAACTTATCCTTGGATAGTGATCAAAAATGAAAAATTTCCAAGAATACAATACACCAGAAGATTAGTGAAAGATGGGTCTAAATATTTAGGGCCTTACCCCTCTGTGGGGATGATGCACTCTATTTTAGGATTAATTAAAGACACCTACCAACTCAGAACTTGCAATTTGCAGCTTACGCCTGAAAATATTAGGACAAAAAAATTTAAGGTTTGTTTAGAATATCAGATAGGGAATTGTAAAGGCCCTTGTGAGGCTTTACAAAGCGAAGCTGATTACAATGTTTTTATAGAAGAGATTAAAGATATTTTAAGCGGAAAAATTTATAACGTTTTAAAGGCTTTAAAAGACGAGATTAAC
>JBILPO010000381.1:0-2876 GCA_044373805.1 Pelobium sp. | reverse complement strand
GTAGTTTCATTATTTCAATATGGTAAGGTATTACAATTTAGAAAATTTGCCACCGATAATGAACACCAAAAAATGGGCTTCGGAAAACAAATGATGCAATATATTATGGCTTATGCCAAAGAGCATCATTTTACCAAAGTTTGGTGTAATGCCAGAACTTCGGCTTCGGGTTTTTACGCTAAATTTGGTTTTAAAGAAACAGAAGAAAGATTTTCTAAGAATAAAATTGATTACGTGATTATGGAAAAAGAAATTATACAATAATTTCTTTGGCGTCTTTTGTTTTAAACGTTGCAAGGAGCATACTTAAATAGTACGAAGAACCTGCGTAAAATAAGCTTGATTGCAGCGTTTACCGGCCAAAAGCCTAATGCCAGAAGCCGTATGAGCGAAAAGCAAGACGGGTGAAAAATAGCATGATGCAGCACCCTTCCCAAAAAATATTTACATTCTAATAACCAAAAAGAATGATTCATTTTACAAACTCATTAGATAAAAAACCTTAGGATTTTAATTCGTTTTTTATATTTGTAATTATATCAAAAAGAAAAAAAATGGCGAAGAAGAAAGAGGATCAAAAAGAAAAGAAACATATCAATGTTGTCAATAAAAAATCATTAGCATTTTTCGAAAAATACATTAATAACCCTTCTCCTACCGGTTTTGAGTGGGAAGGACAAAAATTATGGTTAGATTATATTAAGCCTTATACTGACGAGTATTTTGTAGATAACTACGGAACTGCGGTTGCGGTGATTAACCCGAAAGCGAAATACAAAGTAGTGATTGAGGCACATGCCGATGAAATTTCTTGGTTTGTAAACTATATTACGAGCGATGGCTTAATTTATGTGATTAGAAATGGTGGATCAGACCATCAGATTGCACCCTCAAAAAGAGTAAATATCCATACCGATAAAGGAATTGTGAAAGCTGTTTTTGGCTGGCCGGCAATTCATACCCGTTCTGGTGGCGAAAAAGAAGAAGCACCACAATTAAAAAATATTTTTTTAGACTGCGGTTGTACTACTAAAGAAGAAGTTGAAAAATTAGGTGTTCATGTAGGCTGCGTAATTACCTACGAAGATGAATTTATGGTTTTAAACGACAGATATTATGTGGGTAGAGCTTTAGATAACAGAGCAGGTGGTTTTATGATTGCCGAAGTAGCCCGTTTACTACATGATAATAAGAAAAAACTAGATTTTGGTTTATACATTGTAAATTCTGTACAAGAAGAAATTGGTTTACGTGGTGCCGAAATGATTGCGCATAGAATTAAGCCAGATTTAGCGCTGATAACAGATGTTACCCATGATACTTCTACGCCTATGATTAGTAAAATTACGCAAGGAGATTTAGCATGTGGTAAAGGTCCGGTAATGTCTTACGCCCCAGCGGTACACAATACCTTCAATAAACTGTTAATTAAAACTGCCGAAGACAATCATATTCCTTTTCAAAGACAGGCTTCATCACGTTCTACAGGTACAGATACTGATGCTTTTGCTTATTCAAATGAAGGTGTGGTTTCTGCATTAATTTCTTTGCCTTTAAGATACATGCACACCACGGTAGAAATGATTCATAAAGAGGATGTTGACAACGTAATTAGCTTAATTTATCATACTTTACTGGCCGTTAAAAAAGACCACGATTTTAAGTATATCAAATAAGAATGAATTTGAATTTTTTATTCACGTCTAAATTTATTGGCCTGGTACTTTTTGGTATTGGGCTAATAAATTTGACACCTACGCTGGCTCAAGAAAATTCTGGTTATCAAAAACCACCGCAAGAAATGATTGATATGGTTGAAAACACATTCAACAGATCAGTTATTTTTAGTGGAAAAGGGAGTCTTATGGCTATTTTAGAAGAGCCGGGCTATCCATCTATCAAAGAAATTTCGCAACCAGTATTAAAATTGGCTGGCTTAAGAATTAATCCCAAAAATATGGGGAACAGTCGTTCTTCTTATTACGTTGGTTTTAAAATCAAGGATCTAAAAAATAAAGATGAATTTGAGTTCTTGAATTTTCCTAAAGAGGCAAAAATTAAAGATGTAAGCTTTTCGCCGGATGAAAGCTTAGTGGCTTTTAGCGTAAGCACTGAGCGTGAAATTCAGCTTTGGATTGGAGATATAAGTACTAAATCTGCAAAAAGACTATCTAATGAAGCTTTAAATGATGTTTATGGCAAACTATACGAATGGGCGCCAGACAGCAAAACTATTTTAGCTAAATGTATTGCCAAGCAAAAAGAAGTGCCCTTGAGGGAGCAAGTACCAAACGGACCAAATGTTCAGGAAAATTTAGGAAAAACTACACCCTCTAGAACTTATCAAGATTTACTTAAGAATAATGATGATGAGCTGCTTTTTGACTATTACTTAACCGTTCAAATGAAAATGATATTTTTAGATGGACAAGCAATAGATTTTACCCGCCCAAACATTTATAAAAGTTTTGATTTTTCGCCAGATGGCACTTTGGTAATGACGGCTAGCATTCACAAGCCTTACTCCTATTTGGTTCCTATCGGATATTTTCCCTACAAAGTAGCTATTAAAAATAGATACGGAGAAGAAGTTCAAGATTTAGCAGATGTACCATTAGCAGATAATTTACCAACCGGCTTTGACGCTGTAATTGCCGGACCAAGAGAATTTGGTTGGCGTTCTGATCAACCTCAAACGTATTTTTGGGTAGAGGCACAAGATGAAGGGAATCCGTCTAAAAAAGTAACTTTTAGAGATCTTATTTTTACAAAAGAAGTAGGTGCAAATAGCATCAGAAAAAAATTAGCCGACTGTTATTTAAGATTTAATAATATCCAGTGGGGTGACGATCAAATTGCTATTATTACAGAAAGAT
>JBILPO010000379.1:0-2877 GCA_044373805.1 Pelobium sp. | reverse complement strand
TCATGCTTTATATCCTTATATCTTAGACTATTGTGTTCTTGCTCATCAGTCAGATGAAAACGGACATCGTAAAATGCTCAATTACCTCAACGCTGATCCACTTTTAAATTTAGGAATGCGATTAGGAGAAGGAACTGGAGCTGCCTTAGCGCTCCCATTAATCCACGCTGCTGTCAACTTTTTAAATGAAATGGCTAGTTTTGAATCTGCTGGAGTTTCAGGGAAAGAGTAAAAAAGTCGAATATAAAACTGTCCGCTATAATTATTATTAGGTATGCAAAGCCTAAAAAACTAAAAACCGACAACTGAATGAAAAAAGAAATACGAATATTTTATACCGCAGTCATGTTTTTTACAAGAATTCCTTGTCCATCATTTACAGATCATGATCCCGAATATTTAAACCGTTCTTCTAAATACTTCACTTTAGTAGGAATGTTACTGGGCGCTTTGTGCGGATTGTCTTTCTGGCTGGCCATACAAGTGTTTTCTCAGCCTATAGCGCTATTATTAAGTTTTGCAGTTTCGCTTTTATTAACCGGAGCTTTTCATGAAGATGGCTTGGCTGATGTTTGTGATGGTTTTGGTGGTGGCTGGACAAAGCTAAAGATCCTCGATATTATGAAAGATTCCAGAGTTGGAACTTACGGACTGGTTGGTTTAGGCTTAGCTTTAGCCATCAAGTTTGCCGCTTTAAGTGAAATACCTTTAGAAATGATGATTCCGGTTTTAATTAGCGGCCATGCCATTAGCCGTTTAACTTCCGTAAGTTTAATTTATACTGATGAGTACGCCAGAGAAGATTTGTTAAGTAAATCAAAACCTTTAGCAACTAAAATGAGTCACCAAGACTATTTTATTGCATGTGTTTTTGGCTTGAGTCCACTTTTATTGATGAGAACCTACTGGATATTTTTAGTAATAATTCCACTAATAGTTACTAAACTTTACTTTAGCAGGTATTTTAACAAATGGATAGGCGGCTATACTGGCGACTGTTTAGGTACTGTACAACAAATTGCTGAGATTGTTTACTACCTAAGTGTTTTATTGATTTTAAAATATTTATCTTAAAATTTAAACTCTTAAAAAATATGAAAAGAAATAGCCTTATCATTTTAACACTTTTAACCCTATGTGGTTGCCAAAGAAGCTGTACAAAATTTGAAACATCAGTTCAAAAAGACAAAATACGTGATTACAATGTTGTAGTTTTTAGTGCCGGAGATACCGTATTTGTTGACAGTTTCAGAGGTATAGTAAATGTATCAAAAGACGAGAAAACTATTTATTACACAAAAAATGACGAGTTGATAGAAATTTCAGGAGAATACATTTTAAGAAGTAAATCTATACCTGAAAAATAAAGTATGGATATTTATTTAACTAGGCATTCGGTAGTTTACAATCCTAATAAACTGTGTTATGGACAATCAGAAATTCCGTTAGAAGAAAACTTTACGGCTGATTTTGATTGGATAAAAGACCATTTAAACCTTACAGGGGATACTATTTTCTATTCCAGTCCTTTTAGAAGATGTACTAAACTGGCTAATTATTTAAGTGATGATGATTACAAAACCGATAACCGCATTACCGAACTCAACTTTGGAGATTGGGAAATGAAGCCCTGGAATGAAATCCCCGAAAAGGAATTAAACCCTTGGATGGAAGATTTTGTAAACCACCGAATGAAAAACGGAGAAAATTTTAATGATCTGTATGATCGATCTGTTCAGTTTTATAAAGAAATCACCAACTCTAAAGCATCAAACGTTGTTATTCTAACACATGCAGGTGTCATACGTTCTATTGCCTCCTATGTGCTTGATTTTCCTTTAGAAAAAGCTTTTAACCTGCAAATAGATTACAGTTCTATTTCAAAATTAGAATACGATGCTAAAAATCAACTCAGCAAAGTGGTTTTTATGAATTTGCACAAGGAAGCAATTAATGCCGTTAAAATTATAGAAGAAGAATAAATAAATTAAACCTGAATTTGATTGCTTTTAAATATTCAAGTTTATGGTAGTGGTTTTATTAAACTTTACAGGAGCGTTAACGATGGAAACGGCATCCTTTTTGGCTTCTTTCGCCAAAAAGATACAGTGTACAGCGTGTTGAAACGCCCAAACATTTAAAATTCTAAAATCATTAATAGAATTCAGGTTTATAGCAATCCTTTTTGAAATTTCAACTACTCATTAATAAGCCACCAACATATTTCTCACCTGCTGCACTGAGCCATTTTGTAATCTCGCATAATAAACACCAGATTTTAAACCTGTGTTTTCAAAATCAATGGTATAATCTCCAACAGTTTTCACATCGTCAACTAGGGTAGCTATTATTTTACCCTGCACATCAAATACCTGCAATAAGACATGTCCTCCTGCTGATTTGTATGCTATTTTTGTTGATGATGTAAATGGATTTGGATAGTTACTAATTAAACTTCTACCGGCTTCTTTATTTGCCTCGATAGAAGTTGAAAGACCTCCCGCACAAGTATCTCTGGCTTTAATAATTGGAAGCGATTGATAATTTTTCAGCATAATATTCTCTAATGAACTTCCAGGTACACAAAACCAATTCTCAAGAATTGAAGCGTAAATGGACCTAAAATCATATTGCATTGGAATATTATCAGAGGTATTCACTAAAGAATTAATTATTGGATTAGTACCTAAAACGCCAGCATCTACACTTTCTCCAAAAACAAAAAGCGGAGCAGCAGCACCATGATCTGTTCCAGCGCTAGAATTTGATTTTATTCGTCTACCAAACTCAGAAAAAGTCATCCCTACCACCCTTTTTGAAGCGCCTAAAAACTTTAAATCATCCATAAAAGCTTTAATAGCATCACCTACCTTTGCT
>JBILPO010000033.1:0-10093 GCA_044373805.1 Pelobium sp. | reverse complement strand
AACGGTTGAAGCAATATCTTTTTGGCTTTTTTTCACCAAAAGATTTAGCCTAAAAGCGTGGTATCCTTTACGGATCAGAACGCGTAAATATTATTCATCAATTCCAATTTTATATTTTTTCCCTTTAATTTTTTCAGGCCTTATTAAGCCTAATGCTTGGTTGATTTTTTTTCTTTGCACCGCTACATAAGACATGTGATCAAAGACTTCTATTAAACCTATATCTGCTTTCTCTAAATTTGCTTTTTTATGTAGCAAACCAACAATATCTATCTTATTAATTTTGTCTTTCTTACCTGCAGCAATGTAAAGTGTAGCCCATTTGCTGGAATCAAATAACTTAAAATCAGGAATATTAGCTATTTCTTCTACCTTTTGGTTGATATAACCGGGGCAATATTCGTCATCTGCTAATAACAAATAAGCCTTTCCGGTAGCTTTCATTCTGGCTGTTCGGCCATTACGGTGCGTGAAAGATTCTTCTGTAAAAGGAATTTGATAATGAATAACCTGCTGCACATCCGGAATATCTAGACCTCTGGAAGCTAAATCTGTAGTGACCAAAACTGCATGGGTTCCATTTCTAAATTTCACTAAAGCTTTTTCTCTATCAGGTTGGTCCATACCCCCATGATAAATACCATTAGACATTCCCTTATCCCAAAGGATTTCACTCACTCTATCCACAGCTTCCCTATGGTTACAAAAAATCAAAGTTGGTCCATCTGGATGCTCGGCTACAACCTGCATCAACAGCTTCAATTTATCTTTTGATGGCGTATGTAAAACTCTCAAAGCCAATTCTGGAGCGTGGGCATTATCATCTAAAAAATTAACTGTGGCTAAATTATTTACTCTGGCAAACATTGGAATCTCGTCCATTTTGGTTGCCGAGGTCAATATCTTTTGTTTTAAGTTGGTGAGATTTTCAATTATAAATTCCATTTCTATTTGGAAACCCATCTCTAACGATTTATCAAACTCATCTAAAACCAGATATTCTAATTCTTGAGGATTGATATTTTCTTTTCTGATATGATAGCTAATCTTACCTGGCGTACCAATTATTACTTCTGGAGTCACACTTAAACTTTGTTCTTCTGTTTTAGTAGAATGGCCGCCATAAATACAACTTACTTTAAAACCGGATTGAAGAGATCTAAATACTTGCTCAATTTGCAATGCTAATTCTCTGGATGGCACAATAACCAAAACTTGTGCTTGCTTAGCATCTTTTTTTAAGCGGTACAAAAGCGGAATTAAAAAGGCTAAAGTTTTGCCAGATCCTGTTGCAGAAAGCACCATTACATCTTTATTAGATTGTATTGCTTTTTCTGCAGCAATTTGCATTTCATTGAGTTGTGCAATATTTAAACGTTTTAGTAATTGCGCTTTTTCTTCTGTATTTGTCATTATTGCAAATATCTTTAAATTATTTAGCTTGAAGGCAATTTCAAATTAATAAAGCTCTTGTATATTTACCAAATGAGAAAGCTGAAACTAGATGAGTTAAATAGACCTAGTATAGAAGAATTTAAAACGCAAGAAAAATTACCTGTAATTGTGGTATTAGATAATGTAAGAAGCTTACATAATGTAGGTTCGGCGTTTAGAACTGCTGATGGTTTTGCGGTAGAAGCTATTTATTTATGCGGAATAACGGCTCAACCACCTCATCGTGAAATTGAAAAAACAGCTTTGGGTGCTACTCAATCTATCTATTGGGAATATTTTGAAAACGTAGAAGATGCTGTTACCCAACTAAAGCAAAATAATTATCAAATTGTTGCCATCGAACAGGCAGAAAACAGCGTGAGTTTATTAGATTTTAAGCCTTCGCTTGATAAAAAATATGCTTTATTCTTTGGAAACGAAGTAAATGGAGTAAGCGAAGAAGTGATGAAACAGATTGACACTTGTTTAGAAATTCCACAATTTGGCACCAAACATTCTTTTAATATTGTAATTAGTACGGGTATTGTGCTTTGGGATTTTTATAGCAAGATGAACAATTAAAATCTTTTTAATTAATCAAAAAACTTGAATCAAATAATAAATAAAACCTCATTTAAATTATTAAAATTATTTAAATGAGGTTTTTAATTTCAGTTTTACTTAATTAGACTTAATCCTTCTAATGCAGAAACATCATTGGGTGTATTTAAAATTACTTTACCAAAAAGAACTTTTGCCTCGGTATTTTTACCTAAAAAATAGTTAGTCCAGGCACTCATCAATAAACTATCATGATCAAACGGATTTAAGTTTAAAGAAACGCTAAGATACTTTTGTGCGGTTGAAAAGTTTTTTCGGTAATAATAAATAAGTCCTAATCGGTAATTAGCAGTCGCATTTTTAGGATCTAATTTTAAAATAGATAAGTAAGTTTTTTCAGCATTTACCCAATCTTCTTTTGCTATATAAGGATAAATCACACCCCATAAAGGCTCTGTTGCTGCAGGCATTAAATTAATAGCTTTGCTATAATATGATGTTGATTTATCATAAACGCCAGCTTCATAATACAACCACCCTAGCCTTAAATTCATTTCATAACTATCATCTTTATAAACCTTTAACAAATTATTTACTGCTTCCATGTATTTTTTGGAAGACTCTAAGGAATAGGATTTTGCAAAAGCAACATTTAATTCTGTTTGAGTTTGAGCACTCAATGAGCTTGTGATAAGCAATATAAACATCGCTAAAACCATTCTGAATTTTAAAATTTCCATTGTAAAGTACATTTAATAATTTGATTGAGGTATTGTTGTTTATTAGTTTTAATTAGATTTCCTGCATTGTAAAAGGTAGTCGCCTGCTCTCTTTGCTGAATAACAAAAGAAGGAATGAAGTTTAGCTTTTTGAATTTAAAATTTAAAGTCGCATCGGCGTTAAAATAAATGGGTTCGGCAGTATTAAAGGCAATTGTACCTCCATTACTTATATAATTTTGATGGTTACCTACACTAGCTCCTAAATTAAAAGCTATTTTTTTTGATAGGTTAAAACCAGCATATTGAGAACCTATAAACTGATTAACACCATTATTTAACAAAAGTACAGCTGAAGAATAAAAGTAAGTAGACGCTGATGGATAATAGGTGAAATTTAAACCTGTTTGCAGTTGATTATATCCCGAAAAATTTGCCAATGAAAGATTAGCTCCCAAAGCAATTTTTTTGAATTTTTTATACCCTGATAAAGAAAGGCTAAAAGCATTGCTCTGATAAGGGATTTCTGAAGCTGTAATAGTTGAGTTATACACACCGGCTAGAGCGTAAGATTTTTCCTGATAGTAACCTAAAAAGGCAGTACTTACAAAACCAGAATTTGAAGTATAACTAATTCCTGGATTATACTGAAAAATAGTGGTACTGTATTTTACAGATAAAAGTTTAGCATTGTTTGTGTAAACCGAACTCTGATTATTAACATTAAATACCCCTAAATTATGCGACATTCGCCAAGCTTTATTTAGCTTAAAATCAACATATAAATTGGTAATGTAAGTGGTGTTTTGTATGTTTTCATTCTTATAATTATTAGTTGGCAAAGGCATAATAGCCGATGAAACATTGTCATTATAAACTAAACCGGCAGTAAAACTTCCATAATTAAAATTTTGCGTTTCTGATTTTTCAGCCTGAATATTTGATTGAGCAGTTGATGAAAGTTGTGGGTAAATTTCAGTTGCGGCCCTCTTATCACCACTAAACAACAAGGAATAATAATAATATTCTCCTACAGATTCTGCAGTTGGATTCATTTCAAAAGCATTTTTAAAATGAACAACCGATTCTTTGTATTGCTGCTGGTTGTAATAAGCAATTCCTAAACGCATACGCAGGTAGTAAAAATCAATACTATCTGACAAAGCGGTATTTGATATTTTAATTAACTCTATATAATTTTTTTCTACAAAATATTTATAAGTCAAACTATCTGTCTCTTTATAGCTTAATTTACTTTGTGCCATTACACCTCCAAAACAAAAAATAAATAGTATAATTAATAAATTTCGCATTGCCATACTTGTTTAGTTCTTGAATTATTAATGGTCCAATGCATTGGTTTACCTTCTGATAGTATAGTATGGTAATTAGTCTGTTTTAATTTCTTTTTAAATATTGATGCTTTGGCAGATGATACTATTTCAATTAGTTTTGGATTGATTGCCGAATCTACACCGGAACAATAAGATTGAAAATCTGCACTCAAAAATCTGTAAAACGGAGCTATAAAGTCCTGAATGGTAAGTATTAAAATATTGCTTAAATCAGAAACAGGAAAGTGATCATCAACCCTCACTCCTTCAATACTCGAAAGCATTATTTTGTAATAGGATAAATAAAATTGAAACAATAAAGATTTCTTATCTCCATCAAAATCATAACTATAAAACATTAAATTATCTTGAGCAAACCATAATTTTGATTTTGTCTTATCGCAATAAAAATAACTTCTGTTAATGCTATCTGTATAAATTTCCCAATTAACAACTTCATTTCCATTAGCTAGTTTTAGTACTTTACCTGGCTGAAAATCAAAAGCATTTTTAAGTAATTCTGATACTGTTATATTGCTAATGATACTGTTTTCATTTGGCACCTTATAAGACATTAAAAACTGCTTACCCCCCATCTTTTCCAAATAATACGCAATTGGATACGGGTAAGTTTTTTCACCTATAATACCACTTAACTGATTTTGAAAATGAATATGTGGCTCTGGTGAGCGACCTGAATTTCCGCAACTGGCTAAAATATCACCTCTTTGTACATAATCGCCAATAGCTACTTTAAAACTATCTTTCTTTATATGAGAAATTTGAGAAAACAAGCCATTTTGATGATTAATAACAATGGTATTTCCCCAATTATTTTTCGTATCAACCTGATTGATCTCATTATCTTCAACAGTATTGATGATATCATAAACATATCCTTCTAAAGGCGCTAGAATTGGCTTATTGTAACAATAAAAGTGATTTAATTTTGTACCAGATTTTTCATAAGTTTTGTCCTCTTCATTTGTAACCACAAAATCAAGGGCTTTGCTCCATTCACCCAAATGGGTAATACTTCCATCATAACCCTGACTTACTTTCCATTCTCCCATAAAAGGAAGGCTAAGTTTTGCTAAATGAGCAAATTTAAATCTTTGCGTTACGTTTAGATGTTTATAGATTGTTTTTTCGGCGTTAAAATATTGTATGGTTACCAATTGCACCAACTTTTGCCATAATCCTTGATTTAAAAATAACAGAAACGTGATGGTAAGTAAACTAAATGATAAGGTAAATGACTTTAACTGAAATACCGCCATTATTTTCCCCAAGCTAATTAAAAACACACATAAAACTGGCAGAAGTAGAATCACCAAAAAATAGCTCCATTTATTAGGCACAACATAAAAACCACCCACAGCTATAGCAAAAAATATAAAATTACTTCCAACTAAATAATCTGTTAGTAGTAAAGTATTTATGCCAAGCAATTTAAAAACACCAAAGGCACCAAAATAACCTAATAAACTTAAGGTGAAAGATATTCTTGAAAAGAACAATAAACTGCCTGCAATTAGAATCCCTGCTAAAATAGAATTTTGAAAAAACGTAGCAGATAAAGTTTTAAGATAACTTTTAATAAGAATTGGAATTTCCATTCCATCTAAACTATGCGCAAATATATACCATTGAGATTTGGATGAATTGGCTAAATAATTTTGGACAAAAATATATTGCTCTTGTAAATGTATGAGCGAAAAGGAACCAACGGCCAAATAAATTAACCAGTAAGTAAGCAAAAATGGTAAGCTTAAAAATGGCAATTGATATTTGGCCAAAAAAGTTTTAAAAACAATAGTAAATAATAAAAGCAGTAAGCATGCGGTTACAAACAAGATTATAAATGGCGCATTTACTTTAAACTCATACCCTAAATAAAGTCCTAAAAGCAAAGCATTATAACCATAAGTACCCTCTTCTATTTCAGAATGATAACAGTTAGCCAAATAAGCTAAAAAATTAGTAAGTAAAATGGCTGCTAAACCACAAATACCTAAAACAGGGGTAATAAAAGTTACTATCAAAATAGCTATCCCTAAGACTTTATTTAAAGAAAAGAATAGTATTGAATAGCTATTTAAACTGCTGTTTATCCAGAATTTCAAATGCCTCAATTTAAGAAAGATTTATTTCTGATAAATGCTGTGGTAATCTCTCATATCGTAACATGGTTTCTAAAGATTCATGTTCTCTTATAACATGAGGTGTTCCATCCATTCCAATCATTACAATTTTTGGTCGCATTTGAATAAACTGCATCCATTGTGTCATGTTGTAAGCGCCAACACGATGTACCACCACATGATCTCCTCTATTTAATAAAGGTAAATTTATACTTTCTCTTACTACGTCAATATTCATACATAATGGCCCATAAAGTACCATATCCTCACTTTGTGAAGATATTTCTTGTGCCGGAGAAATCCTATGATTGTACCAAAAAGCAGTGAACAATAAATTCACGCCAAAATTCATAATAGTAGCTCTTCTGCCGTCACTTAAACGTTTAAGTGCAATTACACTACCTAATAAATACCCTGCATCATCTATCAATGCTCTTCCTGTTTCTAAAAATAATGTTGGTAGTTCATTAGGTTTAAAACCATAGTTTAAAATTGCAGATGAAATTGCCTCAGCATAATCATCAATAGTTGGGATAATATCTCCACCTTGCAAATAAGATCCCTTAAGGGTATTTGCAGTCGCAAAACCTCCTCCAAGATCTAAATACTCAATATTTTTTTGATAGCGTTCCTTAATATTGAAAGCTAAATCGCAGAGTTTATTGGCTGCCACTGCATAAGCATTAGCGGTAAGCATATAAGTACCAATATGGCAATGTAAACCTACCAATTCCATTTCTGGGTGGGCAAATATTTTATTAATAGCGCTCCAAGCCGATCCGTTTTCATAATTGAAACCAAACCTATCCCAAATTGGGTAAACACCTGTATCCATATTTACCCTGATGGCTACTCTTGCTTTTTTATTAGTGCCAGAAAGTAAACCAGAGAGTAGGTACAATTCATCGTAATGATCTATATGTATCAGTGAATTATGATTTACCGCAGTCTCTAAATCTTCTAAAGTTTTATCAGGACCATTAAAAATTATTTTATGACCAGGAACACCATTAGCAAGTGCTTTTTCATACTCAAAAATAGATACTACTTCTGCCCATGAACCTTCCTGATGAAAAACATTACAAACGGCATTTAAATAATTTGTCTTATAACTCCATGCAAATTGCACTTTTGGATAACGAGTTTTAAAAGCTCTAACTGCGTTTCTATAAGTTTCTCTGATTTTTCTTTCAGAGATCACAAAGCATGGAGAACCATAATCTGCTATTAATTTTTTAACAGGCACCCCGTCTATCTGAGTAACAGGAGTAAATTCTGTTTTCGATCCGAATTTATTGATTCCTCCTGCATTTAACTTAGTAATTACAGGTCTTTCGTATGCTAATTTATTCATCATGTTTAATTCTTATAATTCTCCGTTAGTGGCTATCTTTTCAAAATCTGAAAGGTTTACAATTTGATCGTAGCTATATCTGATAAACATTTTACCTACTTCATAATCTTCAACAGGTTCAACTTTTTCTCCTAAAGCCATTTTTACCAGCATTTCGGGATGATTTTGTCCGCAACCTACTGCTAAGTATACCCAAGCCGGAAAGCGTGGATTCATTTCTAATAAATAATATTCGTTTTTTGTTGTTTTGATGAACTCTAACTCACAGCCACCTCTCCATTTACTATTAGCAATTACCCTTTTGGTTATTTCTATTAGTTGAGGGTCTTCTAAAGAAATACCGGCCCAAGCCTTTCCTTTATCAGTAATATACAATTTCCTCATGGGCACTGCACCTATACAATTACCATTTCCATCACCTATTGCTGTCACATTTACTTCGTTACCCGCAACAAATTCTTGAATGATTACAGGTAAGCCCCACTTTGCAGCTATTTTATGGAAATAACTTATAGCTTGTTCTGGAGTTGCTGCAATGGAAGCATCATAGTATTTACCTTTTATTACCAATGGATAAGTGAATTTTTCATCTAGTTTATAAATATCATTTGCATTATAAATCATTTTAGCAAAGGGAACTTTTACATCATTTTTCTCACCAAATTCATACAGTTCAGATTTATGACGAGCTTCAAACTGTTCTTGTTGTGGCAAAAAAGTGGCTATTTTATATTCATTTTTCAAAATATCCACCAGCCTGATAAAATTGTGCAATTCCGCGTCAAAATTTGGAATAATTAAATCTAATTGCTCCTGTTCATGAATATATAACAAGCGATTTAATAAAGTTTGTGAACCAGATGATGGCATCGGGATTTGATAAGATTTATCTACCAAATCTGACATATACAAACCAGGCTCAAGGTTATCATAACTTAAACCAATAATACGTACATCAAAAACTTTACTTTCTTTTAAAGCTCTAATTACTGGTATTCCTGGTCCGGGTGAATCTATATTATTAAGACCACTTACAGCAACAGTTATTTTACGCTTGCTCATCATCAATTAATATTTGGTAACTTTTTAACATGATTATAAAATCTGCAATATCTTTTTCGGTAGTTGATTTATCTACTGAAAATGTATCGCTTATAAATTCTACTAAATCGTTAAAAGAAATATCAGATTTAAGCTTTTTTAAAATTTCTTGTCCACAGGGATTAGTGCTAAATGAATCTCCAGAAATTGGATTGAATACAAATCCTGTTTCGCTTATAGCGATGTTTTTGTTAATCTGCACAATAATATAATTTAGGTTTATACAATATAGAATATTTAAAATTATTCTACTTTATATAAATTAAACCGCATAAGTTTAGTCATACCCTAATTATATTTTTAATTTATATTTAAATAAAAATATATCATTCTTATTTAAATATTCTTACACAAAAAAGCCTTCATTAATTAATTATTGAAGGCTTTTTTTAATAAATTGGATCAGTTTAAACTATCTCCTCAAAAAGATTAATTGCATCTTTACTTTCTAAAACAGAATGTCCCATTAAATATTCATCAATTTTTCGGGCTGCTTCTCTACCTTCTGATATAGCCCAAACCACTAATGATTGACCTCTTCTCATATCTCCGGCTGCAAAAACTTTATCAACTGTGGTTTTAAACTTTCCTTCTACAGCATTTACATTTTTGCGGCTATCCAGTTCTACACCCAATTGCTCAATTATTCCATCATATTGTGGATTCATGAAACCCATAGCCAAGAAAACTCTTTGGCATGGAATGATTCTTTCTGTTCCTTCTACCTCTTTGAATTTCAATGGTCTACCTAAGAAATCTACTTCCCATTCTACATCAACAATTCTTAGTTCTTTTAAATTACCAGCACCATCTCCAATAAATTCTTTGGTATTAATTCCCCAAAATCTTTGGCAACCTTCTTCATGAGAGCTTGTGGTTTTTAATACCATTGGATAGTTTGGCCAAGGCATATGCTCGGTTCTTTCTTTTGGAGGTTGAAACATCAACTCAAACTGGGTGATAGATTTTGCTCCTTGTCTGTTAGACGTACCCACACAATCAGAACCTGTATCTCCACCACCAATAACCACTACATCTTTTCCGGCTGCCGAAATTTCTTCTTCAGTTACAGCAATATTACTCACCCGCTTATTTTGCTGCTTTAAAAATTGCATGGCATAATAAACGCCTTTTAATTCCCTTCCGGGGATAGGTAAATCTCTTGGAATGGTAGAACCTCCAGCTAATAATATCGCATCAAAATCTTTAACTAAATCTTTCGCATCTACATCTATACCTACTTCTGTATTACATTTGAAGATTACACCGCTTTCTTTCATCAGCTGTACTCTTCTTTCTACCACTTCTTTAGCAAGCTTAAAATCAGGAATACCATATCTCAATAATCCACCCGGATGATCATCTCTTTCAAAAACAGTAACCAAATGACCAACTTTGTTTAATTGAGCTGCTGCAGCTAAACCCGCCGGACCAGAACCTACAATA
>JBILPO010000378.1:0-2884 GCA_044373805.1 Pelobium sp. | reverse complement strand
CTTAATGTGATGTTTGTTGGGGCTTCGTTAATGTCATTAATAAATATCGTAAAAGGGTTTTCGGTAAATATACCTGTGGCATTTTCGGTGGTTTTAATTCTGATTTTATAGTCATTCTTTGTTTCATAATTGAAGGAAGCCGCTGATTTTAAATCATTTCCGCTAATGCTGAAACCTGCATTATCATCTGCTCCAATTCCTGCTGTCAAAGAATAAGTATAGTTACCTACTGGGCTTGTGATAAAGCGGCCTATAACAGTGCCTGAAACTTTGTTTTCATCAAAACTAGTATTACTCAAAGTGGTAGCCGAAGCGATGGCATCTGTTTTGCTCCCAATAGTTGGGATGTTAGTACTGTAATAATTGGTGGCAAATAAATCATTTCCTAAATACTCTACCACTTGTGCTGTGTAAGGCGTATTGGCTGTTAAATTGGTTAAATCAACCGATGTGCCGGTTCCGTTATATACACAATACCAGCCTGTACCTGCACTTAATTCTGTTCCTTTAATTGCCCAATCTGTATGAGCAGTAAATTTTAAACCATAGCTTGGGGCTAACGCTGTTGCGGTTGAAGATCCTTCTTTGATAAATACAGCGACTTTATTTCCATTTCCACGAGTCCATTTAATGGTAGCCGCACTCGAGCCTCCAATAGGCATACTTAAACCACTTGCTGGGGTATTATTACTTGGTCCCATCCCAATACTAAAGTTATCTATTCTTATGCTTGAAGCTCCAGAACTTGAACTTGCCGCTGTATGTTTAAAATAGAAACCGAAATGTGTCATATCCACATTGGTAAAGGTGTTATCTACAGCATTTGTTCCTGCTTGGCTGTTAAGTGTGGTTAAGTCTCCGTTTCCATAGTCAATTAGGGAAGCATCATTTCTAGCGTAAAGTGCCCATTCGTCGTTAGAAGGGTTATATTCTAGTTTAACACTTTGCCATTCTCTAAGATCAGAGGTGTATAAATCGCCAGAAGAAGCGATGATGGTAAAATTAGCATCGGCTATGCCACCAGTAAACTTTACTAATTTCACCGAATTGTAAGTTGTTCCTTTAATATATATCACTGCATAGCCATTAGCCGTAGTAAAATCACTACTTGTGGCCGCTAGTATAACAGCGCCTCCATTTTGTGTAGCTCCAAATCCATCTAATGCAGATCCCCTACGAGTAAGAATATTAAACTGCCAAGTAAGTTTTCCGCCCATTAATTTTAATTTATTAGCGGTAGTTCCTGTAATCAAATTATATGGTGAATGAGCGTAAACTGTACCTACAGAATTTGCAGAAGTGGTAGAATAAGATTGATTTAATCTGAAATGGTTTGCCGGATTGACACTTGATATAAAGGAAGTATAAGCACTTCCTAATGTTGTACCGGTTGTAGAAAGTACGGTCGCAACAGATGTATAGGTCATGTTGTAGGGCGCCGGACTAGGAGAAAGCGTTGGTCTGTTATAGTCGTCAGTAAATAGAGTGGTTTGGCTTTTTGCATTTTGAATAGTAGCAATTATCAAAAATATTATGAGTGCGAATTGATAACTTAATAGATGGTTAACGGTAGTTCTTTTATCTGTGAAATGGAATTTGGTGAAGTAGGACATTAGTCTTTTTAGTTTAAACTCGTTAGAGATTTAGCTGATTTATTCTAATGACCGTAAACCCCCCTCTTAAGGACCGATTTTTTTAAAATTATTTTAGCAGTCTTCTTTTATTTTTTTAAAATGATTGGTTAAGGCGTTTAAATGGGATCTTGAATAATAAAATCAAATATTGATACTTCTAAATTATTAATGGAGTTGGTTAACAATTTTTTAATACAGTTAATATTTTCATACATTCGATTTCTGAATTTAAATTTAGGCTTAAAAATGGATATCGGAAAAGACCTGTTTTTGGGGATTGCTAAAGGCGACGTGTATTCTTTTGAAAAGTTACACAAAATGTATAGCAGTTTGCTTTTTAGATTTGTGAATAACTTCATCCATTCGCCAGAAGATAGTGAAGAGATTGTTCAAGAAGTTTTTTTGATTCTTTGGAAGAATAGAGAAAGTTTAATCGAAGTTGACTATCCAAAAAGTTATATCTATACCATTGCTAAAAACAAAACCTTCGATTATTTGGCTAAAGTAGCAAAAGACCAAAAAATGAAGCAGATGATGTGGGCTACTATGAAAGTTAGTGAATGTGAGTTGGAAGATGTTCTTAATGCAAAGGAAAGTAGCTTACTCATTAATAACGCAATAAAGCTATTATCAAAACAAAAACAAGTAATTTTTAACTTGAGTAGGGTTGAACATAAAAGCCACGAAGAGATTTCTTTAATACTAGGTCTTTCTAAAAGTAGGGTAAAAAATGTGATTGTAGAAGTGATGAAGCACATTAGGTTTTACCTCAAAAATATTGCTTCGTTTGTTTTTTTGATCAGTTTTATTAAATAAATTCCCTTTATTCTTCTTTCCTTCATTCTAATTTAAATCTTTTATACTCTAAATTTTTTTTTTCGGTCTTTTAATTCCTTGTCGCAGTCTTAAGGAAGACGTTTAATCTTACAAACTGTTTTTTTTAAAAAAAAATCTAATGAAGTCTAAATTAACTCTTCTGTTTTTAATGTTTTTTTCTGTCTTAAAAATTCATGCCCAGGCAATTGTAGTAAATAAAATATTTAACTCCGGAGCCCAAAATGGGGTAGGAGATTTTGTGGAATTATTGGTAATAAAAGATAAACTAGATATCAGAGGAATGTATGTTAAAGATATTAATGGAAAACCTGGGTCTGAATCTTCTTATGATGATAGGGGTGGTAAATATATGTTTAGCCAAAATGCTATTTGGAATAATTTAAGATCTGGCACAACAATTATTCTTAGAAAAA
>JBILPO010000377.1:0-2887 GCA_044373805.1 Pelobium sp. | reverse complement strand
AAACTGTTCCAACCGTTAAAATTATTAAAGTTGTTAAAGTTATTGTATCCGAAAAAAGGAGATCCATTAAAATTATTAAAGTTGTTAAAGTTGTTGTATCCGTAAAAAGGAGATCCAAAATTAAAACCTAAAGACCAGCCATTGTTAAAGCCAGAGAAGTTATTGAGAGATAAAAAGGGGTCGTAACCGAAGTTAAAGTTGTTTCTATAATAATGATCTCTCCAAGCGTAATTATTTCTCACATCGTAAAAATCAAATCTAGAATTGGCTACATCTTCGTAATAATTATTATCTGTATAACCGTTACTATTGATGTAACTCTCTTTTAGAGCAGCTGCCGAAACGTAAACAGCGCTATTAGCGGTTACATCTGAAAAATAAACATCATCATTAGTATCTGTTGCAACTTTTACGGTAGAACAAGCACTCATGGCAATCGCTAAAAAGCCAAGTGAAAAAAATTGAAGATTAAATTTAACTTTCATCGTAATATAGGTTTTTCGGCTAAAGCTTTAATCTTTAAAATTTATAACTTTGGCCAAGTTTATTAATATTTAAAAATACAAAAATTATTCCAAATAAATCATGAGTAAAGGCTTAACCAGTAGATCAGAGGATTATTCGCAATGGTATAACGAATTAGTTACAAAAGCAGACCTTGCAGAACATTCTTCTGTAAGAGGATGTATGGTAATTAAACCTTACGGCTACTCAATTTGGGAAAAAATACAAGCTGTTTTAGATCAAAAATTTAAGGATACCGGCCACAGTAATGCATATTTCCCTTTATTTATTCCAAAATCTTTCTTTTCAAAAGAAGCGTCTCATGTTGATGGTTTTGCAACAGAGTGTGCTGTAGTTACTCATTATAGATTAAAAAACGATGGGAATGGAAATATTATTGTTGATGAAGATGCCAAGTTAGAAGAGGAATTAATTGTAAGACCAACATCAGAAACCATCATTTGGAACACCTATAAAGGATGGATACAATCTTACAGAGATTTACCATTATTAATTAACCAATGGGCAAACGTAGTAAGGTGGGAGATGAGAACCCGATTGTTTTTAAGAACTACAGAGTTTTTATGGCAAGAAGGACATACCGCACATGCTACCTCAGATGAGGCTATTGCCGAAGCAGAACAAATGTTGGAAGTTTATGCAGATTTCGCCGAAAATTGGATGGCTATGCCGGTAATTAAAGGTAAAAAAACAGCTAATGAGCGCTTTGCGGGGGCTTTAGATACCTTATGTATTGAAGCTTTGATGCAAGATGGAAAAGCCTTGCAAGCAGGTACATCTCACTTTTTAGGTCAGAATTTTGCTAAAGCTTTTGATGTAAAGTTTACCAGTAAAGAAGGAAAACAAGAACTTGTTTGGGCTACTTCTTGGGGGGTTTCTACCCGCTTGATGGGTGCTTTAATTATGGCTCATTCAGATGATCAAGGTTTGGTATTGCCTCCAAAATTAGCTCCAATTCAAGTAGTAATTGTTCCTATCTACAAAGGAGATGAAGAGTTAGCTAAGATTTCTGAAGCCGTAAATTTGATTACCACAGCACTAAAAGCCAAAGGAATTTCTTTTAAATATGACAATAGAGATACACAAAGGCCTGGTTTTAAATTTGCCGAATATGAGTTAAAAGGTGTGCCCATAAGATTAGCCATTGGCGGAAGAGATTTAGAAAGCAATACCATTGAAGTCGCAAGAAGAGATACGCGTACCAAAGAAACCCTATCTAGAGACGGAATTGCAGATGCTATTGAAAACTTGTTAGAAGAAATTCAAACGGGTATTTACAATAAAGCGCATGCTTTTAGAACAGAGATGACCACAAAAGTGGATTCTTATGAGGAGTTTAAAAAAGTTTTAAATGAAAAAGGCGGATTTATTGCCGCTCATTGGGATGGAACTTCTGAAACTGAAGCCAGAATTAAAGAAGAAACAAAAGCTACTATCAGATGTATTCCTTTAGATAATACATTAGAAGACGGTGTTTGTATGGTGACAGGAAATCCATCAACGCAAAGAGTAGTATTTGCTTTGGCTTATTAAAATGGCCTCACCCAAACCCTCTCTAAAGGAGAGGAATTTAACCAATTGATGAATTAATATTTGAGAAATGAAATTTGCAACCAAAGCCATACATGCCGGTCAAGAACCCGACCCAACTACTGGAGCAGTAATGACTCCAATTTATCAGACGTCTACCTACTGGCAAAAAACACCAGGTGATAACAAAGGCTATGAATACTCTAGAGGAACTAACCCTACTCGTAAAGCTTTAGAAGATTGTTTGGCCGCTTTAGAAAACGCAAAACATGGTTTGGCTTTTTCTAGCGGAATGGGTGCTACAGATGCCGTAATGAAATTATTAATGCCAGGTGATGAAGTAATTACTGGTAACGATTTATACGGCGGTTCTTATCGTATTTTCACCAAGGTTTTTGCTAATTATGGTATCAAGTTTCATTTTATAGATTTAACAAATCCCGAAAATATTCAACATTATTTAAACGATAATACAAAGCTCATTTGGTTAGAAACACCTACCAACCCAATGATGCAAATTATTGATATTGAAGCGGTTTCAAAGATTGCTAAAAGTAAAAATTTAATACTGGCTGTTGATAATACTTTTGCTTCTCCGTATTTACAAAACCCTATAGATTTAGGTGCTGATATTGTCATGCACTCGGTAACCAAATATATTGGTGGCCACT
Organism: Pelobium sp.; assembly: GCA_044373805.1. Classification (GTDB taxonomy): domain Bacteria; phylum Bacteroidota; class Bacteroidia; order Sphingobacteriales; family Sphingobacteriaceae; genus Pseudopedobacter. The sequence goes on along the minus strand of JBILPO010000377.1, from coordinate 161 downwards.
CTGATGTGGTGATGGGCGCTTTATTATTGAATGATGAAGATCTATATAAAAAGCTTTGGTTTATCTACAATGCATGTGGTGCAACTCCAGGTCCACAAGATTCTTTTTTAGTGTTAAGAGGCATTAAAACTCTTCATTTAAGAATGAAAGCGCATTGTGAA
>JBILPO010000436.1:0-2571 GCA_044373805.1 Pelobium sp. | reverse complement strand
TCTAGGAAGAATTTTTTAGAGACTTACCAGCAATACCAAGCGGAGAAGGAGCAAGGGATAAAGAAATTTAATTTAGATATAACTAATTCCGGCTTCATAAGGTATAAAAGAATACTCTTAAATAATAAGTCTGAATATTTTGCTGTAGGATTAGATAAAATTCAGGATGTTAATTATTTAGGAGATGAGCTGGCAGGATGGTTAGTTTTTAAGTGTGAGAATGAATCGGTTATTTATCAAACCTATAACGATAAGAAAGGAAATGTTGATGAAATGACTAATGAAATTAGGCTTCCGGTAAAAATTATTAAAATTGAAAACATAAATAATTGGGTAAGGAATTTTAAAGAAATGAAAACAGGTTTTATAAATACCAATAAATAGGTATAGGTATCTAAAAGTAATAATCATATCTTCGAAATTGTAAAAATGAAAAGTTGCGGATGAAGAATAAAAAAGCAGGTTATTTAATATTCATGCTCATTGTATTGGTTTTACATACTATTGTGTTGAGTTACTGGCTTTCTAAGGAGGGAAATAAAGCTTCATTAAACGTTAGAAAGATAAATAACTCAATAAGATAATTCAGTAAAAATTTTATAGTTAAGTTTATTAGTAATTTAATTTAGTACAGATAGACCCACTTTTAGAAGATAATCCGTTTTAAGTAAAAGCATAGCTTTTAAATAATAAAAAAACTGGCATGCATTAAATCTTTAAAGATTTTTTTAATAGAGATTTAATGTGTGCCTTTCCATTATGTTGTGCTCTTGCTCAAAAGCCATTTCACCAATTCAATTTGTTTTTACTTACAGATTTTTAAAATGTTATTCCTGTTATTTTCTATAATAACAGTCTATAAAAATAGCTTACGATTATTTTTTGATTGTTTAAGTCATCAACAATTATTCACTACTTCAATTTCTCTTTTAGATAGCTTTTACTTGCTGCTGAAATCATCTTCAAATATATTCTTTGGAAATGGCTTTTAAAATTTGAATAGTTTAAGTTGTTAAAGCCATCAAATACCCCTTTAATCCCCGTTTTCGGGGGAATATAGTATGTATTATCTTTTTGGAATTTATCTGATCTTCTTTTAATTTTTATAGCGTAGATTTCTTATTAAAAGATAGCGTGTGGAGGTTTATTGTTGCGATATCAGCATTATTATTTTAAGATAATCTATCATAAATCTACCATCATCAAAAACGACTTTCACATGAGGTTTTCATCTTCGGGAAGAATACTGTTTAAACCTTTAAAAAAAATTTATGTTCAACAACAATTACAAAGCCTATTGTTTTAAATTATGTAGTCTAAATATTGCAGGTATTTTTACTGATGAAAGTAAACTTTATAATCTAAATTATAGTCCATTTACCTTAGCAGATATTTCTGCAATGTCTAGCACTTCTATTTCTTTTTCTTTATTAAAATGTTTCACTCCATCGTTAATCATGGTCATACAAAAAGGACAACCTACAGCTACAATATCAGCTTTAGCTTCTAAAATATCATCCATTCTTTCAATGTTTACGTCTTTTTTTCCTTTTTCTGGTTCTTTAAACATTTGACCACCACCGGCACCACAGCATAAACCGTTAGATTTACAGCGTTTAAGTTCTACTAAATCTGCATCTAAAATTTCTAATGCTTTTCTTGGAGCTTCATATACGCCATTTCCTCTGCCTAAATAACATGGATCATGAAAAGTGATTTTCTTTCCTTTAAAATCTCCACCTTCTGCTTTAAGTTTTCCGGATTCTATTAACTCTTGAATGAGTTGAGTATGATGGATCACCTCATAATTACCGCCCAATTCTGGATATTCATTTTTTAATGTATTAAAGCAATGAGGGCAAGCGGTTACGATTTTTTTGATTTCGTAAGCATCTAAAACCTGGATGTTTGACATGGCTTGCATTTGGAAAAGAAACTCGTTTCCAGCTCTTTTTGCAGGATCACCAGTACAGCTTTCTTCGGTTCCTAAAACTGCAAATTTGATTCCTACATGGTGAAGTATTTTAGCGAAAGCTCTAGTAATACGTTGTGCTCTTTCATCATAACTTCCGGCACAACCTACCCAGAAAAGAATTTCGGGTTTCTCGCCAGCAGCCATCATTTCTGCCATGGTAGGTACTTTTATAGTGGTGTTCATGGGTTAAATAGTATTTGCGTTCATGTTTATTCAATTTTTTGTTTGGTGCTGCGTTAACGATTGCAGCGATATCCTTTTTTTGCCCTTCGACTCCGCTCAGGGTGACAAAAAAAGATTTAGCGTTAGCCTAAATGGTACGGTCAGGCTTTTATTTGTGCGCCCTTCGACTCCGCTCAGGGTGACAAAAAAACCAAGCTGTTCGAGTTGTTAGCATAAGCGCAACTCGAACTTGCAAATGAAAAGGATTTGTAATCCGCCTAAACCATCTTGCATATCAAAATAAAAAATTCAATATTTATAGATGGCGTTTACTTACCGAATTTATGATCAACAAGGCGTATATTTCATCACTTGCACTGTAAATCAATGGGTTGATATTTTCACAAGAAAAGAATATATAGATATCCTGCTTG
>JBILPO010000376.1:0-2896 GCA_044373805.1 Pelobium sp. | reverse complement strand
ATCTTTCTGAAGATAAACAAGCCGTTTATGACATGGTAGTTGGCCGAATGTTAGAAGCTTTTCATAAAGAATGTTTAAAAGAAACTACTAAAATTATCATCACCTCAGGGACAGATTTTGTAGCTAATGGAACGGTCATTCAATCTGCTGGCTGGCGTTCTGTTTTTAATGACGATGATGATGAAAAAAAAGATGAAGACAATGCAACGCTTCCTAAAGTAGTTAAAGACGAAAATTTAGATATCACCAATAAAGCCATTTTAGAGAAGCAAACTAAGCCTAAACCTTTATACACCGAAGCTACTTTATTAAAAGCATTAGAAACTTGCGGTAGAGATATTGAAGATGAAGAGCTTAGATACGCCATGAAAGAAAGTGGTTTAGGTACACCTGCTACAAGGGCATCTATTATAGAAACACTCATAAAACGTGAATATATTGGTAGAGAAAAGAAAAATTTAGTGCCTTCTAAAAAGGGATTGGCAGTTTACAATGTAGTTAAAGATAAAAAAATAGCTCAGGCAGAACTTACCGGGCAATGGGAGAAAAGATTAGAAGAAATTAGATCAGGGGCATCTGTTAAAGATTTTAAAGCCGAAATTGCCGATTATACCAAAACAATTACCCAAGAATTACTAGCTGCAGGAAGTGGTTTGTATAGTGTTTTAAAAGATTTTAAAGTTTAAAGAAATATAAATCGAACAGACTTTTTTAAAGTTTCATTCTTCTCTAAAATTACTAATTTTAATAGGGGAGATTGGTAGCAAAGATTGTCGTTTTTTTTCTGAACGATAAAAAATCTAATTTTTCTGATTAAGATTTTTTAATAAAGTCAAGATTAAAGTAGTTTATGGTGTATTACCATTATCCATTTTTACTTCTGTTTATTACAGTGCCTAATATTAAAATCTAAATAATATTTTCTTGACTAAGGCATCCATATCCCATTAAATTATTGGCTCAAATTTTGCCAATATTCTTTAATCAATATTTCTATAGATATTAAATTAAAACATGATGGAAAGAGCAGAACTAGAATCAATTATGAAAAATATAGATCATCAAGAACATTCTTCAATTTTAGGCGGGATGCAACATGAGTATGAAGAACTAGAGCAAATGGGTTACATCAAAATTAATTGGAATGAAAGTGCACTTTCAGCAGTAATTACTCCTGAAGGTAGAGCTTTTGTAGCATCTCTTTACAAGTAATATTTAAGTAAAGTACAGATTTAACATAAGTTGTTTATTCTTATTTTTAAGAATGAATTAGGGATAATCCTCTAATTATCATAATAATAAATAGATTAAATATTTGAGTTTTATTAGCAAAAGACCAATGTTTAATAAACTGGATTGCAACGTTTACCGGCCTTTGCGGCTAATGCCTGTGGCGTATGAGTGCAAAGCCGGGCTGTCGCATGTTTATTGCAGAATAGTACCTTTTCAAAAAAAGGTAATTACAAACAGATTCTTCGCTATCGCTCTGAATGACGATAATTACAAACAGATCGCCACGCCTTGAAAAAAGGCTCGCAATGACAAAAAACAACTAAACAAAGAATTTACGTAACCAGTCTGAAAAACAGATATAAAAGCGTAATTTCGCATCGATAAAAAAATAAATATGAGTTTAAATGTGTTTAAACAGTCGATTGATTTAGGCGATGGCCGTATCATTGAAATCGAAACTGGAAAATTAGCTAAACAAGCTGATGGAGCGGTAGTGGTTAAAATGGGTAATACGATGCTATTAGCTACTGTTGTTTCAAATAAAGATGCAAAAGAAGGTGTCGACTTCCTTCCTTTATCCGTTGATTACCAGGAGAAATATGCGGCAGCTGGTCGTATACCTGGAGGTTTCTTAAGAAGAGAAGCTAGATTGTCTGATTACGAAGTTTTAATTTCGAGAATCGTTGATAGGGCTTTACGTCCATTATTTCCAGAAGATTATCATTCTGATACTCAGGTGATGATTTCATTAATTTCATCAGACAAAGATATTATGCCTGATGCATTAGCTGGTTTAGCGGCTTCGGCAGCTTTAGCAGTTTCTGATATCCCGTTTAACGGTCCAATATCTGAAGTACGTGTGGCTAAAATTGATGGCAAATTGGTGATTAACCCAGGCCGTACAGATTTAGAAAGAGCTACTTTAGAATTTATTGTTGCCGGTTCTGCAAAGGATATCAACATGGTAGAAGGTGAAGCTAACGAAATTCAGGAAGCTGAATTGGTTGAAGCTATACAATTTGCTCATGAAGCTATTAAAAAACAAGTTGCTGCACAGGTTGAATTAACCAGATTGGTTGGTAAAACTGAAAAAAGAACTTACTCTCATGAGAATAGTAATTTAGAGTTAAAAGCTCAAATTACTGCTGATACTTATGATAGAGTTTATGCGGTTGCAAAATCTAACCAAGGTAAAGACGATCGTTCGGCAGCTTTTAAAGCTATACAAAATGATGTGATTGATGCTTTAGGTGAAAATCCTTCTGAAGCGACTAAGTTTTTAGCTAAGAAATATTTTCATGATGTGCAATACGATGCTGTACGTACTTTATTGTTAGATGAAGGAATTAGATTAGACGGAAGAGGTACACGTCAAATTCGCCCAATTTGGAGCGAAGTTGGTTATTTACCTTCTGCTCACGGTTCTGCAATTTTCACTCGTGGAGAAACACAATCTTTAACTACGGTTACATTAGGTGCTAAAGATGATGAGCAACTGATTGATGGTGCTTTTATTCATGGATATAACAAATTCTTGTTGCATTATAATTTCCCTGCTTTTTCTACTGGTGAGGCTCGCCCTAACAGAGGAACTGGAAGAAGAGAAGTTGGACATGGTAATTTAGCCATGAGAGCAATTAAGAAAGTTTTACCTTCTGATGCT
>JBILPO010000375.1:0-2897 GCA_044373805.1 Pelobium sp. | reverse complement strand
GCACCCGTATTTTTATAGCCTGTATCTAATGTAACAAAACCTGATTGATCTCTAAGTTTTCCAATATCAATTGCTTTTTCGTTTTCTGTTCCTTCTATAATTGGAAGATTGAATACTATTCCGTCTAATTTAAGTTCTGCTGTTTCTGACATACAATAAGTGGCTTTTCCAACAAATTTAATTAATTCTCCTACATAACATAAAAAATATGTATTATATAACATTTACTTTACATTTCATTATTCACTATTTATTTAAACAAGATTGTAATAATTATAAATCTTAAATTTTAAATAGTTTATCAACAATGAATCAACACGTTAAGCTAGTTCTAACATTTTAACATTCTTTTTTTACAAAAAATATAATCGGCCTATTTCTCTCTTAAATAACATTTTTTTATCAAAAAATACAGCTTTTAAACCCAATATTTTAACTAATGATGAATAATTGATAATTATTGAATTAAAAAAAAATGTAAAAAAATGATTTTTCTCTTTTTAAAGTCGTTATTGATGAAACAAATTATCTAATATTAATTCATATTAAAATGCCCATTATAACATGGATATCTAGTTAGATTAAAATCCTAATTGTAAATACAAATACCATAAACCGCTAAAAGAAATTACAGTCGATTATGAAAAAAGGAGATTTTATTGATGTAAAAATTGATAAAAATGGGATTCAAACCTTTTATTAAAAATCAAATTTTTCGATATTTATTGGGCGACAACCCTATAGTTTTGGTAAACAATCTAGAAAAATACTGAGGATCTAATATCCCCAACTTAAAAGCAATCTCTTTAACTAAAATATCTGTAAATTTTAGGTATTCACAAGCTTTCTGCATTTTTATAGTATTGTAATAATTCACTGGAGAAGTGCCAGTTTTCTTTTTAAACACCAAAGAAAAATGAGAAACAGACATACTCACATTATCAGCAATTTCGCTTAAGGATACATTTTGCTCGCTCCGCTCTTTCATAAACTGAATACTACTGTTAATTAGGTTTTGTGATTTATCTTCTTTTGGACTACTCGTATGTGTAACCAAAACAAACGAGGAAATTAAATTTAGCAAGCACATATTTATCATAGTTAAATTCTCATTCCCATAACCCCGTTCTAAATTCTGGTAAATTCTATTGAATAATTTTATGCGTTCTTCATTATATGGCAAAAATCCTTTGTGTGCTTGCGCAGATTTGATAAACAAATCGGCAATTTCTTGGATAGCATTTCCTTTAAAAAAAAACCAAAATATACTCCATGGCTTTAAAACATCAGCTTGATAAGAAAAAGGAGTTTGAGCTGGAATGATAAAAAAATCACCAGGAGAAATGTGATAAATTTTCTGATTGATTTGAGCTACACCGTAACCATTGATGCAGTAAATCACTATATACTCTTCCCTGCCGCTATTATTTTCTATAAACTGATATTTAGCATCAGGGAAGAAACCAATTTTTGTAAAATGACCATTTACAGCAGATGGGTGCTTTGCGCAAAAGTCCTGTACCATTTCTGGCGATAATTCAATAGTTCTTTGCCCAGCAAAACCTTGCTTTTTTTTCATCTTATTTTTATCGATAAAGCTTTCTCCTATAAATTAAAGCAATTACCTTTATTTAAACAAGAATATTATCCAACACTATAAGATTTTTATACATTTTACTACTCTTTTCATGAATTATCTTTAAAAAATATTTACTAGCCTTTTAATTTTCAACAATTAATAAAAGAGAATAAACAGCAAATAAACCAATTAAAAGCATTTTTAAAAATTCAATTTATTACAATGAGAGATCCACAACAGCTTGTTAAAAGTATATTCTTAAAAACCTTTAATGAAGAACCTTTAATAGTTAGATCACCAGGCAGAGTAAACCTAATTGGCGAACATACCGACTATAATATGGGCTTTGTTTTACCTGCTGCCATTAATAAAGCAGCTTACATAGCTATTAAAGAAAGAGAAGACGATACCATTTTTATTGTTGCTGCAGATTTAGAAGAAAGTTTTACCACTACGGTAAGTCATTGTAATTATTCTGACAAAGGATGGCCAAACTATGTGATTTGCATTGTAGAGCAGCTTTTAAAAATTAACAAAAAAATAGGTGGTTTTAATGCAGTAATTTCTGGAGATGTACCTTTAGGAGCCGGAATGTCATCATCTGCGGCATTAGAATGCGCTACAGTTTTTGCCTTAGATCACATTTTTGAATTGGGTTTAGATAAAATGCAAATGGTAAAGTTGGCGCAAAAAGCCGAAAACGAATTTGTAGGTGTAAACTGTGGAATTATGGATCAGTTTGCCAGTGTTTTTGGCAAAAAAGGACATGTGGTTAAATTAGATTGCCGTTCGCTAACATATGAATATGTGCCTTTTGAATTGGAAGGAATTAAAATAGTATTGTTTGATTCTATGGTGAAACACTCTTTAGCTTCATCAGAATATAATGTGCGTACCAGCCAATGTGGCGAAGGCGTATCTATCATCCAACAAAAATACCCTGAGGTAAAAACCTTAAGAGATGCCACCATAGCCATAGTAGAGGAATGTTTGGCCAATGAAAGTACAGATATTTACCACCGTTGTAAATATGTGGTAGAAGAAAACGATCGTTTATTGGCAGCTTGCGAAGATTTATCTCAAAACAAAATAGCAGATTTTGGTCAGAAAATGTATGAAACTCATGTTGGTTTAAGTCAATTATATGAAGTAAGCTGCCCCGAGTTAGATTTTATTGTAAACTGTACCAAAAAAGAAGAAAACATTTTAGGAGCCCGAATGATGGGTGGTGGTTTTGGTGGCTGCGTAATTACTTTAGTAAAAGAAGATGATTTAGACAATGTGGTAAAGCGTATTAAAGATGCTTACTGGAATAAAA
>JBILPO010000374.1:0-2902 GCA_044373805.1 Pelobium sp. | reverse complement strand
TCTAAAATATCGACCATAACAGGCGTAGCGCCACAATGTAGAATACTTAATGCGGTGGCACAGTAAGTATAAGCGGGAACAATTACCTCATCGCCCTCTTTTACTCCAAACCACTTCAACATCATACTTGCGCCAGATGTCCAAGAGTTCACACAAATAGCAGATTTAGAGTGAGTAAGCTTTAATATTTCTAATTCAAGGGCTTTAACTTTAGGACCGGATGTAATCCATTTGTTTTGTAGCGTATCTAATACTTGATCTATAACAGATTGATCAATAAACGGTGGGGAGAACGGGATATTCATATAGGTAGTTTTTAGATGTTGAGAAGGATAATTTTTAGATGCGTTGTTATAGGTGGCATCTTTAAAAACCAAAATGGTTGATTTATTTTATAAAATACATTTCACAGCTTATTAAAATGCCCAAATCATTATAAAAACTGTGCTTTTTGAAACTTAATTGATACTAAATATCAATTTTTCCCATTGATAAGAAATATAATTAAGAGAGTTGGTATTATTAATTAGTTTGGCATTTGTAGCTAATTTGCTTTTTAAAACAGGGTCTGCTAGCACTTTAACAATAGCTTTAGATAATTCTTCTATATTTTTATCTTCAATTAATAAACCATTTTTTTCGTGATTTATAATTTCTGATGGGCCAAATTCGCAGTCCATGGCTATACAAGGGCATCCCATACTCATGGCTTCAATTAAGGCATTTGGATAACCCTCGTTTCTGGAGGGTAGCACAAAAAGTTGTGCTTGAGAATAATAGTCTTGCAAATTTTGTTTAGCACCAATTAGTTTAACCCTATTTTGAAGTTTTAATGCCTCAATTTGAAGATTTAATGCTTCAAACTCGGGTCCTTCCCCAGCAATTAAAAGATCAGTATCAAAAAGATTTGATTTTGCAAAAGCCGCAATTAACTGGTCGAAACCTTTTTCATAAGAAAGACGCCCCACTCCTAAAATAAATTTTTTTTGATGTAAGGGTGTTAAACTTACGTTTCCAAGTGCATATACCGGATTTTTTATAATTTTAAAATTGCCAAGTTGTTGGTAAGCTTTATTCTTTTTTATACAGTCTTCAATTCCCTTAGCGGGAAGAACAATAGCTTTAGAATTACTGTAAATTTTAAAAGAAAACCATTTTAAGAAACCTTTAAACTGGTTAATGGTATGGTCTGGCGTTGTTCTTTCTGATACGATATAATTGGTGGAAGTGAGCAAACACGTTAATCCTGTCCAAAGGTTTGCGGTGGTCATAAATGAAACCACACATTCTGGCTTTCTCTTTATTAATAAATTTAATAATCTATAGAATGCTTGTGTTGCATAATATATTCGATATGCTAGGTGTTCACTTTTACGGTTTACCAAATAAGTAATATTTATATCGTCAGGTAATTTGTACACCGATGTAGCCGAATTTAAACAAACAATTTCGACCCGGTATTTATGTTTATGAAAGTAGGTTGCCAGCGTACTTATTACCCGCTCTGCACCGCCGCCTTCTAAAGTATTGATCACAAAAAGAATTTCGGTACTCATTTTATTGAAAAGTTTATTTAGGTAAACTGGCTTAAACCAATGTAATAATGGTATTTAAAGCCTTTTGGAAATTATAATTTCTGATATCAAACAAAAAATATTGGGTAATATAAATTTTCAGAAGTTCTTTTTTATAGTGAGCGGAGTAGCTAAAGTTGTTGATTAAAATATTAAAATCATTAATCATTTTTCTTTTTCTAACTCTCCCATCAATCATGCTGTATACACCATCTTTATGCAAACGGTACACTCCCATTACTTCGGGTAAAACATAAATCTTTTCGTTGGTATTTGCCGTGGCATATAATTTTAGAAAGGTATCGGCTCCAAAAGTTGTATAATACCAATTTTCAAGACCTATATTTTGAATTTCGGGAATGTTTTTAAACACTATAGAACAAACTCTTGTTTCGTCTTTTTTGCCTACAAGAATATCTTCATAATCAAATTCTAACGTTACAGGAGATGAATTTTCATAAACTAATTCGCCTGTGTCATCAATTACTCTGGTATAATGGCAGCAAATTACATATTGAGGATTACGCTCTAAAAAATCTATTTGTTTTTGAAGCTTTAATGGATCTGTCCAATAATCATCCCCATCACACATGGCTACATATTTACCTTTAGAAATTTTAAAAGTTTTAATTTGATTTTTTATACTTCCAATATTACTGTCGTGATTTAGCACCTTAATTTTATCGGGGTATTTTTGGCGGTAAGCCTCAACAACGGCTTTAGTGCCATCAGTAGAGCAATCATCGCCAATAATAATCTCATATTTGAAGTTTGCTTGCTGCATTAGAAATCCATCTAAAGCTTCGGCAATATATTTTTGTTGATTATAGGTAATGCAGCAAATGCTTACCATTATTTCAGGTTTATCCATATTAAATATTTTGTGATCATGTTATAATTATTTAGGATGCATTTTCATTAGCGCTTACTAACATATTGGCTATGTCTTCTTCAATACCAATTGGCACTTGTGTTCTACTGATATCTGCATGATCATAATGTTGCACCCTCAGAATAACTCTTGTAATTAAGTCTAAATCTGAAAAAGTTAGTGCATGGTAAAGAGGTAAACAAATGATTCTTTCTACTACTGAATCACAAACTGGAAGTGCTGTTTGCTGCACATAAGGTAAAGATGATAGGGATGGATAAAAATATCTTCGACAATATACTTTTTCGGTTTCTAAAGCAGATAAACATTTATGCATCAATTCTTTAGTTTGAAAAAGAACTGGAAAATAAGCGTAGTTATAATCAAAATCCTTATTTAGTTTAGGATAGCTTGCTTTAATATTTTTTAATTTATCTAAGTAGTAAAGAGAAAGTTG